>MUMD01000258.1 GCA_002155895.1 Streptomyces rochei | reverse complement strand
CCGCCGCCCTGGTGGCCCGCGCGATCGCCCCCGAGGTGCTGGCGGCCTGCATCGCGGGCCACCAGGGCGGCGGCGCCCGCGCTGACGCCGTCGAGGATGACCGGCGTGCGCAGGGAGGCGCCGCCGAGCAGCAGGCCGACCATGGCGGCGTGCTCGAAACCGCCGACCGCGGCGAGGACGCCGATGGGGTCGGCCGGGTCGGGCTGGTGGACCTCGATCGCGCGGCGCACGACCTCGGTCTTGCGGGCCAGGGTCTCGTCGTTGATGCCGGTGCCGCGGCCCGTGACCTCGGCCGGGTCGGCGCCGGTGAAGACGGAGATGAGCGCGGCGGACGCGGTGGTGTTCGCGATGCCCATCTCGCCGGTGAGCAGCGCCTTGTTGCCGGCCGCCACCAGATCGCGGGCGGTCTCGATGCCGACCTCGATGGCCTGCTTGGCCTCCTCGCGGGTCATCGCGGGGCCGGCGGTCATGTCGGACGTGCCCGCGCGGATCTTGCGGGGCAGCAGACCGGGCGTCGCGGGCAGGTCGGTGGCGACGCCCACGTCCACGACACAGACCTCGGCGCCGACCTGGCTGGCGAAGGCGTTGCAGACCGCTCCCCCGCCCAGGAAGTTGGCCACCATCTGGGCGGTGACCTCCTGCGGCCAGGGGGTGACGCCCTGGGCGTGCACGCCGTGGTCGCCGGCGAAGACCGCGACGGCGGCGGGCTCCGGGATCGGCGGCGGGCACTGCCGGGACAGTCCGGACAGCTGGGCGGAGATGATCTCCAGCATGCCGAGCGCGCCGGCCGGCTTGGTCATGCGCTTCTGCCGCTCCCACGCCTCGCCGAGCGCCTTGGCGTCCAGCGGGCGGATCTGCGCGACGGTCTCGGCGAGCAGGTCGTGCGGTGCCTCGCCGGGCAGGGCGCGACGGCCGTAGGTCTCCTCGTGGACGACCCAGGACAGCGGGCGGCGCTTGGACCAGCCCGCCTGCATCAGCTCGGGCTCGTCCGGGAACTCGTCGACGTATCCGACGCACAGGTAGGCGACGACGTCCAGGTGCTCGGGCAGGCCGAGGACGCGGACCATCTCCCGCTCGTCGAAGAAGCTGACCCAGCCGACGCCGAGGCCCTCGGCGCGGGCGGCGAGCCACAGGTTCTCGACGGCGAGCGCGGAGGAGTACGGCGCCATCTGCGGCTGGGTGTGCCGGCCCAGGGTGTGGCGCCCGCCGCGGGTCGGGTCGGCGGTGACGACGATGTTGACCGGGGTGTCGAGGATGGCCTCGATCTTCAGTTCCTTGAACTGCTTGGCCCGGCCCTTGGGCAGCGACTTGGCGTACGCGTCGCGCTGACGCATCGCCAGTTCGTGCATGGCCCGCCGGGTGTCGGCGGAGCGGATGACGACGAAGTCCCAGGGCTGCGAGTGGCCGACGGAGGGCGCGGTGTGCGCGGCCTCCAGGACGCGCAGCAGCACCTCGTGCGGGATGGGGTCGCTGCGGAAGCCGTTGCGGATGTCGCGGCGTTCGCGCATGACCTTCAGTACGGCCTCGCGCTCGGCGTCGGCGTAGGCGGGTGCCGCCGGGCCGGTGGACTGTCGTGCTTCCGCCTCGGCGGCCGTGCTC
>MUMD01000257.1 GCA_002155895.1 Streptomyces rochei | reverse complement strand
ACCTCGCGGGCGAACGGGCGCTGCGCCCGTTCGCCCGCGAGGTGAGCGTGGTCGTCGACGGAGAGCGCCGTCCTCTCGTGTCGGAGGGCGACGGCCTCTTCTCCGGCGTACTGCCGCTGGACGCGATCCCCTCGTACACCCTCGCCGTGGCGTACGAGGTGGGCGAGCAGGAGACACACGACCCGTACCGCTTCCTGCCCGCCCTCGGCGAGCTGGACCTGCACCTGATCGGCGAGGGCCGGCACGAGCAGCTGTGGCGGGCGCTGGGCGCCGAACCGATGACGCACGAGGGCGTCACCGGCACCCGCTTCACGGTGTGGGCGCCGAACGCCCAGGGGGTGCGGGTCGCCACCGACTTCACCCACTGGGACGGCACCGCCTTCCCGATGCGCTCGCTCGGCTCGACCGGGGTGTGGGAGCTGTTCCTGCCGGGCGTGGGCGAGGGCACCCGCTACAAGTTCGAGATCCACTCCCGCTACGGGCACCGCTTCCTGAAGGCCGACCCGATGGCGCGCGCCGCCGAGGAGCCGCCGAACACCGCCTCCGTGGTGACGGCGTCCCACTACGCGTGGGGCGACGCCGAGTGGATGCGCACCCGCGCCGACACGCCCGTGCACGAGGCGCCGTTCTCGGTGTACGAGGTGCACCTGCCGTCCTGGCGGCCGGGGCTGACCTACCGCGAGCTGGCCGATGTGCTGCCCGCCTACGTCAAGGACCTGGGCTTCACCCACGTCGAGCTGATGCCGGTCGCCGAGCACCCCTACGGGCCGTCCTGGGGCTACCAGGTCACCGGCTTCTACGCGCCGACCGCGCGGCTGGGCTCCCCGGACGACTTCAGGTACCTCGTCGACGCCCTGCACCGGGCGGGCATCGGCGTGATCATGGACTGGGTGCCGGCCCACTTCCCGAAGGACGACTGGGCGCTGGCCCGCTTCGACGGGGAGCCGCTGTACGAGCCCGGGGACGAGCGGCGCGCGACCCACCCGGACTGGGGGACCTACACGTTCGACTTCGCCCGCACCGAGGTGCGCAACTTCCTGGTCGCCAACGCCGTGTACTGGTGCGAGGAGTTCCACATCGACGGCCTGCGGGTCGACGCGGTCGCCTCGATGCTCTACCTGGACTACTCCCGCGACTCGGGCCAGTGGGAGCCCAACGTGTACGGCGGCCGGGAGGACCTGGCGGCCATGGCGTTCCTCCAGGAGATGAACGCGACCGTCTACCGGCGCTGCCCCGGTGTGGTGACGATCGCCGAGGAGTCGACCGCGTGGGGCGGGGTGACCCGGCCCACCGACACCGGCGGCCTCGGCTTCGGCCTGAAGTGGAACATGGGCTGGATGCACGACTCGCTGGAGTACGTCGCCCACGAGCCGGTGCACCGCAAGTACCACCACCACGAGATGACCTTCTCGATGGTGTACGCCTACAGCGAGAACTACTGCCTGCCGATCTCCCACGACGAGGTGGTGCACGGCAAGCAGGCGCTGGTGTCGAAGATGCCGGGCGACTGGTGGCAGCGACGGGCGAACGTCCGGGCGTACCTGGGCTTCATGTGGGCCCACCCCGGCAAGCAGCTGCTGTTCATGGGGCAGGAGTTCGCCCAGGGCGCCGAGTGGTCCGAGGAGCAGGGGCCCGAGTGGTGGCTGCTGGACGAGGGGTACCACTCGGCGGGCGACCACCGGGGCGTCCAGTCCCTGGTGCGCGAGCTGAACCGGTGCTACGGACGGACCCCGGCCCTGTGGCAGCGCGACACCGATCCCGCCGGTTTCCGCTGGGTCGCCGTGGACGCGGCCGAGGACAACGTCTTCGCGTTCCTGCGCTTCGACGCCGACGGCGCTCCCCTGCTCGCGGTGTCGAACTTCTCCCCCGTGGTCCGCCACGACTACGCGCTCCACGTCGGGGACGACGCCACCGCCTGGCGGGAGGTCCTCAACACGGACGCCGAGGAGTACGGCGGCAGTGGCGTCACCGACCCGGACCCGGTCAAGCCGGAGGACGGGAGCATCCGCATCACGCTTCCTCCGCTGGCGACGGTGTGGCTGGTGCCGCACTCCCTGTGAGGCTCGGCGGCGCGACGAGGTGTCCGACGCCCCTGACCGGGCAGTCGGTGGTCCTGAGACCAGCAGACCTCGTCGTCGCCGCGACCGGGCACCGCAGAAAAGGGGCATCACGTGCGCACCGTCGGAGTGGAGGAGGAACTCCTCCTGGTCGATCCCGGGACCGGCGAGCCGCGGGCGCTGTCCGCCGCCGTGCTCGCCCGGGCCTCACTGGACGACGCCGAACAGGACGTGTTCGAGAAGGAGCTGCACGAGCAGATGCTCGAGTTCGCCACGCATCCGCAGGCGGACATGGGTCGGCTGCACGCGGAGATCGCCCGCTGCCGTGAGGAGGCCGGCCGGCACGCGGGCGGCATCGGGTGCGCCGTGGCCGCGCTCGCCACCTCGCCGCTGCCGGTCAGTCCGGCCGTCGGCATGAACCGGCGCTACCGGTGGATGGCCGAGCAGTACGGGGTGGTCGTCCAGGAGCAGCTGGTGCTGGGCTGCCACGTGCACGTGTCGGTGGACTCCGACGAGGAGGGCGTCGCGGTCATCGACCGGGTCCGGCCCTGGCTGCCGGTGCTGACCGCGCTCAGCGCGAACTCGCCGTTCTGGCAGGGCAAGGACTCGGCGTACAGCAGTTACCGCAGCCGGGTCTGGCAGCGCTGGCCCTCGGCCGGTCCGACGGAGCTGTTCGGGTCGGCGGAGACCTACCACCGCCGGGTGGCCGACATGGTGGCGACCGGCACCATCCTCGACGAGGGGATGATCTACTTCGACGTCCGGCTCTCCCAGCGCTACCCCACGGTCGAGTTCCGGGTCGCGGACGTGTGTCTGAACGCCGGCACGGCCGTCCTGGTCGCGGCCCTGGCCCGCGCGCTGGTGGAGACGGCGGCGCGGGAGTGGCGGGAGGGCGTCCCGCCGGCCGAGCACAGCGTGAGCCTGCTGCGCCTCGCGGCCTGGCGCGCCGCCCGGTCGGGGCTGACGGAGGAGCTGCTGCACCCGGAGACGATGCGGCGGATGCCGGCCGAGGCGGTCGTGCGGGCGCTGCTGGAGCACGTCGAGGAGGCGCTGAAGAGCTGCGGCGACCTCGACCTGGCGCGGGAGGGCACCGCCCGGCTGCTGCGGGACGGCAACGGCGCCCGCGTGCAGCGCGAGCTGCTGGAGCGCACCGGCAGCCTGCGGGACGTCGTCACCGAGTGCGTACGCCGTACGCAGGCGGCTTGACGCGCCGCTCAGAGCATCAGCACCAAGGCGTACCCCAGGAAGCCGGCCGCGACCAGGGCCACGACGACGAGGATCACCGTCAAGGGGGCCACGGCCCAGCCCTTGGGCGGGTTGTTCCCCTCCCAGGGGCCGGCCTCGGCCATGCTGCTCTCGCCCGGCGGGGTCTCGCCCGGCGGCACACCGCCTCCCGGCTCGAGTCCGGTGCTGCGTTCGGGTTCCGGGTCCGGATTCGTGTACGTCATGCCCTCCGGGTCCCCCGATCCGCCGAGATCACCGGGCGGGAACAGTTCTGGCGTCCCGGCCCGCCGTGACCACCCCCTCGACTAGATTCGGCAGCTCCGTCGACGGTGCACGCCGGCGGTGTCACCGTCCGTACACGTCAGGAGCCGGCGCATGCACGATCCCGCTCTCGCTCCCCGGGCCGCCGCGCCCCTGACCGGCGGGCTGGCCGACAGCCTCTTCGAGACGGCCGCGCGCACGCCGGCCCTGCCGATGCTGGCCCGCCGTCCCGCCCCGGGCTCCTCCGCCTGGCAGGAGGTGACGGCGGTGGAGTTCCGCGACGAGGTGGTCGACGTGGCCAAGGGCCTGATCGCCAGCGGGATCTCGCCGGGCCACCGGGTGGCGATCCTGGCGCGGACCCGGTACGAGTGGACGGTCTTCAGCTACGCGCTGTGGACGGTGGGCGCCGAGGTGGTGCCGATCTACCCGACCTCCTCGCGCGACCAGGTCGAGTGGATCCTGCGGGACGCGGGCTGCGTGGCCGTGGTGGTCGAGGACGAGCAGAGCGTGATGACGGTCGGCTCGGTGTGCGCGCAGCTGCCCTCGCTGCGGCACGTCTGGCAGCTGGACGCGGGCGCGCTGGACACGCTCAGGGCACGCGGCGAGTTCCTCCCGTACGAGACGGTCGACTCGATGCGCCGCATCGTGCTGCCGGACTCCACGGCGGTCGTCGCTTACACCTCGGGCTCCTCGGGCCGCGCCATGGGCTGCGCGCTGAGCCACCGCGGGCTGGCCGGTCCCTGCGACACCCTGCTCGAGGGCTGGGGCCACACGGTGGCGCCGCCCGGGGAGCAGGGCGCCGTCCTCGCCTTCCTGCCGTTCTCGCACGTGTACGGGCTGATGATCCAGAACCTGTGTGTGCGGGGCGGCCTGCTCATGGCGCACGAGCCCGCGACGACCGAGGACGCGCTCGGCGCGGCGCTGCGCTCCTTCCGCCCGACGTACCTCTACGCGGTTCCTTCCGTGCTGGAGAAGCTGTACAAGAATTTCCTGCGCACCGCCCAGGAGGCCGGCCGCGGGGCACTGTTCGAGCGGGCCGCCGACACGGCACGGGACTTCGCCGCCGCGCTGGAGCGCCGCCGGCTGGGCCGGGGCCCCGGGCCCGGTCTCGACCTCCGGCTCCAGCACTCCCTGTACGAGCGCACGGTCTACCGCCGGCTGCGGACCGCCCTGGGCGGCCGGGTACGGCGCGCGACGTCCGGCGGCTCACCGCTCAGCCGGGAGCTGGCCCTGTTCTACGAGGGCATCGGGGTGTACGTCCACGACGGGTACGGGCTGACCGAGACCAGCGGCGGGCTGACAATGCAGCCCTACGGGCGGGAGAAGTCCGGCACCGTCGGGCAGCCCCTGCCCGGCATGGAGATCCGGGTGGCCGACGACGGGGAGATCCTGGTGCGGGGGCCGTCCCTCTTCCAGGGCTACCTCGGCGACGAGACCGCCACCCGCGCGGTGCTGCGCGGCGGCTGGCTGGCCACCGGGGATCTCGGTCACCTCGACGACGAGAACTACCTGGCGATCACGGGGCGCAAGAAGGACATCATCATCACCAGCGGGGGCAAGAGCGTGGCCCCGGCCGCGCTGGAGCAGCGGCTGCGCATGCATCCGCTGGTGCACCAGGCGGTGGTGGTGGGTGACAACCGGCCCTGCGTCGGTGCCCTGATCACGCTCGATCCGCAGTTCCTGTCCCATTGGCGGGCCGGCCTGGCGCTGCAGGGCGACACCCCGGCGCGGGAGGCCCGTGAGGAGAACGCGCTGCGCGAGGAGGTGGCGCGGGCGGTCGCCGCGGCCAACAGCACCGTCTCGCGCTCGGAGTCCATCCGGGTCTTCCGCGTCCTGCCCGAGCCGTTCGACGTGTCCAACGGTCTGCTGACCCCGTCGATGAAGCTGCGCCGCGACGAGATCGTACGGACCTACGCCTTCGAGATCGAGGCGATGTACGAGGCCCGCTCGCACCGGCGGCCCCGGACGGTGCCCGAGGAGCCGGCCGCCTGGGAGGACGCGGACAACGTCTTCTTCCGCTGACGGGCGCCGGGCGACCGCGTCGGGTCAGGACCCGGTCGCCCGTCCGCCGCCCTCCCGGAACTCGGAACGACGCGCGTAGGCTCGCCCGCCACGGGAACTACAGACCAAGGGAATGCGAAGAAGGGACAACGCCCGGCCGTGGCCGGGCCGGGAAGGCGAAATGGCAGCCGAGTCGCGTTGGGACAGGACACTGGCTTCCGAGGAGATCACGAACCGCACCGCCAGCTTCTCCGGGGAGCTGCACAACGTGACCGGCGCGCGGCTGGTCGCGGAGGAGTTCCTGTACGACCTCGCCCGTGCGGCACCGCCCGCGCAGCCCGAGCACTGGGACGACATCCTGCTCGTCGTCACGGAGCTGGCGGCGAACGCGGTGCAGTACGCTCCGGGGCCGTTCCAGCTGCGGCTGCGCCGGACCTTCGACGGTGTGCACGTGGTCATGCACGACACCAGCAGGACGGAGCCCGCGCCGCGTCCCTTCCACCCGAACAGCGGCGGCGGCGGTATCGGCTGGCACCTGATCCACACGCTCTCCGACCAGGTGAGCGTCGTCACCGGTGAGCGGGGCAAGGACATCCACGTCTTCCTGCCCTGGTGACCGGGGGCGGCGCCTCGCCGGGGTCCGGCCGGTCAGGCCGTGTCCGCGTCCCGCAGCGGCACCAGCACGCTGATCGTCTTGCCGCCCTCCGGGCGACGGTTCACCTCGATGTCCCGCGCCAGGCGGGCGACGAGCGGCCAGCCGTAGCCGCTCCCGCGGTGCCGGGTGGGAAAGGCGGCCGCGGCCCTCGGCACCACCGGGCTGTGGTCGTGGACGGCGATCCACATCCCCTGGTCCGTGGGCCGGACCTCGAAGCCGGCCAGTCCGTCGCCGTGCCGGATGGCGTTGGTGACCAGCTCCGAGACGACGAGCAGCAAGTCGACGACGTCCTCCTCGCGCACCCCGCGGCCGGCCCCCCACTGGGCGCGCGCCACCGACTCCGCGTACGCGCGTGCGGTGGCCGCGCCGGTCACGGCCACCGGTGCCGGCAGGCCGGGCGCCGTGCCGCCGGAAGTGGCCGTGGTCATCGCGTCGCTTGGTTCCATGTCAGTGGTGTCCCTGGTGTTCGCCGTGCTCTCGTTCGGCACCGGGTCATTCCGCGGAGGTGTCCCGCGGCGGAAGCCGATGGTAGTAGTCGCCGACGGACGCCAGATAGTCCCGGTCCATCGTCTCGCTGTCGGTGCGGAACCGGGGCGCGGCCTTGACCTCCGCCCTGGTGCAGGCGACCGTGACCGACCGGGCGCCGGTGTCGATGCCGGTGACCACGCCCACGGGCACCAGGACACTGCGGCCGAAGACCCAGACGCCGGTGTCGACGACCAGGTGCCGCATGCCGAAGTGCTCCGCCTCGCGGTCCACGTGCCCGATGGTGCCGTCGGCGGCGGCGACGGCGCAGCCGGTGAGGTCCTGCCCCTCCGTGTGGCCGCTTCCCGCCGGGTACGCCCAGATGCTCTCCATCGGCACGCCGTTCCTTCCCTCCCGCATCGACGACGACTGTGGGGCCGGCCGGACGCCTCGCCCGGACCGGCTTCACAGCAGCGGATACCCGGCCCCGCCCGGCGCATTCGGTTCCCGTTCGAGGGGTCCCTCCACCGGGTGACGCCGCGCCTTTTGCCCGCGCCCGTCACCTGGGTTAGCCTCTGACGTATTTTTCTCCTTGGGCACTTCCGTGAACTGCGGAAACGCCCGCGCAGGACACCGGACCGCCGATCGGTCCGGAGGGGGTCGACGAGTCCTCGTTCGGGGGACTCCTGGGGAGCGGAACGAGGGTGCGCATGACCAGCGACAGCGCCGGAACCGTCGAGGCGGCGCCGGGCGACCAGGAGTTGCGCCGACTCCTGGCGGGCCTGACGGCCGTGCGGGACGGGGACTTCGGCACCCGTCTGCCGGACGAGGCCGACGGTCTGATGGGTGACATCGCCAAGGTCTTCAACGGCATGGTGGACCAGCTCTCCGTGTTCACCTCCGAGGTGACCCGGGTGTCCCGCGAGGTCGGCACCGAGGGCACCCTCGGCGGCCAGGCGAGGGTGCCTGGGGTCTCGGGCACCTGGGCCGATCTGACGGACTCGGTCAACGCGATGGCCGGGAACCTGACCACCCAGGTCCGTGACATCGCCCAGGTCGCCACGGCGGTGGCCCGGGGCGACCTGTCGCAGAAGATCGACGTCGACGCGCGCGGCGAGATCCTGGAACTCAAGAACACCATCAACACGATGGTCGACCAGCTCTCCGCCTTCGCCGACGAGGTCACCCGCGTCGCCCGCGAGGTCGGCACCGACGGGCGGCTCGGCGGCCAGGCCGACGTGCAGGGCGTCAAGGGCACCTGGCGCGACCTCACCGACTCGGTGAACTTCATGGCCGGGAACCTGACCAACCAGGTCCGCAACGTCGCGCAAGTGGCGACCGCGGTGGCCAAGGGCGACCTCTCCCAGAAGATCACCGTGGACGCGCGCGGCGAGATCCTGGAACTCAAGAACACCATCAACACGATGGTCGACCAGCTCTCCGCCTTCGCCGACGAGGTCACCCGCGTCGCCCGCGAGGTCGGCACCGAGGGCAACCTGGGCGGGCGGGCACAGGTGCGCGGGGTGTCGGGCACCTGGAAAGACCTGACCGACAACGTCAACTCCATGGCCAACAACCTCACCGGCCAGGTCCGCTCCATCACGCAGGTCGCCACCGCCGTGGCCAGGGGCGACCTGTCGCAGCGGATCACCGTCGAGGCCAAGGGCGAGGTCGCCGCGCTGGCCGACGTCATCAACACGATGGTCGACACGCTCTCCGCCTTCGCCGACGAGGTCACCCGCGTCGCCCGCGAGGTCGGCACCGAGGGCCGCCTCGGCGGCCAGGCGCACGTGCCGAACGTCGCCGGCACCTGGAAGGACCTCACCGACAACGTCAACTCCATGGCCAACAACCTCACCGGCCAGGTGCGCAACATCGCGCTGGTGACGACCGCGGTGGCCCGGGGCGACCTGTCGAAGAAGATCGACGTCGACGCGCGCGGCGAGATCCTGGAGCTGAAGACGACCATCAACACGATGGTCGACCAGCTCTCCGCCTTCGCCGACGAGGTCACCCGCGTCGCCCGCGAGGTCGGCACCGAGGGCCGTCTCGGCGGTCAGGCCGAGGTGGAGGGGGTCTCCGGCACCTGGAAGCGCCTGACGGAGAACGTCAACGAGCTGGCCGGCAACCTCACCCGCCAGGTCCGCGCGATCGCCGAGGTGACCTCCGCCGTCGCCGAGGGCGACCTGACGCGTTCGGTGAACGTGGAGGCGTCCGGCGAGGTCGCGGAGTTGAAGGACAACATCAACTCCATGGTGGAGTCCCTGCGCGAGACGACGCGGGCCAACCAGGAGCAGGACTGGCTCAAGACCAACCTGGCACGCATCTCGGGCCTGATGCAGGGGCACCGGGACCTGCCGGTGGTGGCCGAGCTGATCATGGACGAGCTGGTGCCGCTGGTCTCCGCCCAGTACGGCGCCTTCTACCTGGCCGAGGACGGTGAGGGCGGGCCCGAGCTGCGGCTCGTCGGCTCCTACGGCTACCCGGAGGACTCGACCAGACCCACCCGCATCGCCTTCGGGCGCACCCTGGTCGGCCAGGCCGCGCGCAGCCGGCGCACCATCGTGGTGGACGAGCTGCCGCCGGGCTACGTCACCATCTCCTCCGGGCTCGGCGAGGTGGTGCCCACCGCCCTGGTGCTGGTGCCCATCGTGGTCGAGGGGCAGGTCCTCGGCGTGATCGAGCTGGCGTCGGTCGCGCCGTTCACCCAGATCCACCGGGACTTCCTGGAACAGCTGATGGAGACCATCGGCGTCAACGTCAACACCATCGTGGCCAACGCCCGCACCGACGAGCTGCTCGCCGAGTCGCAGCGGCTGACCGCGGAACTCCAGGCCCGGTCGGCGGAGCTGCAGGTGCAGCAGGAGGAGCTGCAGCGCTCCAACGCCGAGCTGGAGGACAAGGCGTCCCTGCTGGCGGCGCAGAACCGGGACATCGAGGCGAAGAACCTCCAGATCGAGCAGGCGCGCCAGGAGCTGGAGACGCGCGCCCAGCAGCTGTCGCTGGCCTCGAAGTACAAGTCGGAGTTCCTGGCCAACATGAGCCACGAGCTGCGCACCCCGCTCAACAGCCTGCTGATCCTCGCGCAGTTGCTCGCCCAGAACCCCTCGCGCAACCTCACGCCGAAGCAGGTCGAGTACGCGGGCATCATCCACTCCGCGGGGTCGGACCTGCTCCAGCTCATCAACGACATCCTGGACCTGTCGAAGGTCGAGGCGGGGAAGATGGACGTCTCCCCCGAGCGCGTGACGCTGCGGCAGCTCATCGAGTACGTCGAGGCGACCTTCCGGCCGATGACCACGCAGAAGGGCCTGGAGTTCACGGTCACGACGGCCGCCGGGGCGCCGGCGGACCTGCTGACCGACGACTCCCGGCTGCGTCAGGTGCTGCGCAACCTGCTGTCCAACGCGGTGAAGTTCACCGAGCGGGGCGGCGTGGAGCTGGCCGTCGAACCGGCACCGGACGACGAGGTGCCCGCCGGAGTGGTCCGGGGCGGCGCGGTGGTGGCGTTCCGGGTGAAGGACACCGGCATCGGCATCCCCGAGCAGAACCTCGAATCGATCTTCGGCGCCTTCCAGCAGGCGGACGGCACGACCAGCCGCAAGTACGGCGGCACCGGGCTCGGCCTGTCCATCACCCGGGAGATCGCCCAGCTGCTGGGCGGCGCCGTCACCGTGGACAGCACCCCCGACCGGGGCAGCACCTTCACCCTGTTCCTGCCCGTGGCCCGGCCCGACTTCGAGGAGCTGCTGGGGCACGGGGCCGAGGCGGTCCCGGCCGAGTCGCCGGCCGACGTGCTCGACCGCCCGGCGGCGGTGCCCGAACTCACCGGTGGCCACCGTCGCCGTCCCCGGCGGCTGCTCGTGGTCGAGGAGCGTCCGCGAGGGCTGCTGACCCTCGTCGCGGAGAGCGTGGTCGCCGACCTGACGCACGGGCGGGACGACGCGGGCGACCGGCCGCCGCTCGACGTCATCACGGCCGTGGGGGCGCAGGAGGCCGCCGGTGCGCTGGCCGCCGAGCCGTGCCACTGCGTCGTCCTGGAGCTGGGCATGCCGGACGCCGAGGCGTCCCGCTTCCTGCGGGCCCTGCGGGGCGACTCGGCGCTGGCGAGCGTGCCGGTGTTGGTGCACAGCGGTCACCGCGCGGACGCCGCCCTGGAGGAGGACCTGCGCTCCGGCGCCCAGGGCGGTGCCCTGGAGTTCCTGTCCAGCCTCGACGAGCTGCGCGAGCGCATCGCCCTGCACCTGGCCGCCGAGGAGCCCGGGGACGTGCTCTCGCTGGTGCGGTCCGAGGAGCCGCAGCGCCTCGCCGCGCACCCCGAGGACTCGCCGGCCGGGCGCACCGTCCTGGTGGTCGACGACGACGCGCGCAACCTCTTCGCGCTCAGCGGCATCCTGGAGCTGCACGGCTTCCGGGTCCTGCACGCGGAGAACGGGCGCCGGGGCATCGAGACGCTGATGGACCACCCGGAGGTCGACCTGGTCCTGATGGACGTGATGATGCCGGAGATGGACGGCTACACGGCGACGGAGGAGATCCGCCGGATGCCGCGCTACGCCGATCTGCCGATCATCGCGGTCACGGCCAAGGCGATGCCGGGCGACCGGGAGAAGAGCCTCGCCTCGGGCGCCAGCGACTACGTCACCAAGCCGGTCGACACGCAGGACCTGATCGCCTGCGTCCGACGGTGGCTGCCCGCATGAGCACCCCGGTCCCCCTTCCCCACCACGGCGGGCCGGGCGGTGCGCGGCCCCTCCCGTCGCGTACCGCCGCGGTCCCCGGCCGAGGAGCGTCGCACCCGTGAGTACGTCCGAAGAGTCCCGTGAACCGGCCGCCGGCGCCCACCGGGAGGCGTCCGTCTCGCGCCCCGGGCCGTCCGCGCCGCCGCGCTCCTGCGCGGTGGACGGGCCCGCGGCCGATCTGCGCGGCATGACCCCGATGTCGCCCGTGGGGCGGCTGGCGGCCACCGTGGACCGACTCAGCCGCGAGGTGCGGGCCGCCCAGGCGGAGGCCGAGGGCCGGGCCCTGATCGAGCTGGCCAAGGGCATCCTGGTCGCCCGGCTGGGGTGCGGCCCGGCTCAGGCCGCCCGGCAGCTCGCCGAACTGGCCGAGCAGTCCCAGGTGACGCCCCTGGAGTTCGCGGTCGACGTGATCAACCAGGCCGCCCGGGACCGGGTGTCGGAGGTGACGGACGCGTTCCTCGCGGCCACCGCCGCCGTGCGCAACGCCGACACCGCCGACGGCCCGGACGGCCCGGACGGAGGCGAGGCGGGCGCCGGGTCGGCCGCCGTGCGGCTGCGGGCCGCCGAGAGCGGCGCGCTGGCCGCCGGCGACACCCAGTCCGTCGCCGACGCGCTGCTGGAGCAGGCGCTGCGTCCCCTGGGCGCGGTCGCCGTGGCGATCTGGGCGGCCGGGTACGACGGGTCGCTCACGCTGGCCGGCAGCGCCGGTTTCTCCACGGCCGAGGCCTCCCGCTGGCGCTATGTGCCGCCGGACGTGACGACGGTGGCCCGGTGCGGGCTGACCGAGCGCGCGGGCCAGTGGATCACCTCCCTGGCCGAGACGGGGCTGCCCAGCGTGGGCCGGCACCAGTACCCGGACGGCGGACGGGTCGCCGTTCCGGCCGGCACCGGCGGGCGCATCCACGGGGTGCTGGAGATCGCCTGGCCGGCCCCGCTGGCTCCGCAGCCGCCGCAGGTGGTGCGCCAGGTGGAGGCGCTGGCGGAGCTGTGCGCGCACACGCTGGAGTCGTATGTGCCTTCGCAGGCCGCCGGGCAGGAGCCGCGGGTCGTGCCGGACGCCGTGGAGCTGATGGACCTGGCCGACGGGCTGTACGACCCCGCGCTGGTCCTGGTGCCGCACCTGGACGCCGACGGGCACCTGGCGGACTTCCGCATCCAGCACGTGAACAAGAGCTTCCTCGACCCCGCCGGACGGCCGCGCGCCGTCGTGGGCGGTGCGCTGCTGCTGGAGGCGTACCCGATGGCCGCCGGGGAGAGCGAGCTGTTCCAGAACGTGGAGCGGGTCTACGCCACCGGCGAACCGTTCCGGGCCCGGCGTCTGAACCTGACCGCGCTCGTGGACCAGGTGCCGCTCTCGGCGGTCGCGGACATCAGTGTCAGCCGGCACGGCAACGCCGTCCTGCTCATCTGGCGCATCGAGGACGAGACGGCCCGGCTGGCCAGTCTGCTCCAGCACGCCCAGCGTCTGGGCCGCATCGGCGGGTTCGAGGAGAACCTGCTGACCGGCGAGATCACCTGGAACGGGCAGCTGTTCGACCTGTACGGACGGCCGCAGTCGAGCACCCCGGTGCCGCTGGAGCGGCTGGCGGCGCACGCCCACCCGGACGACGCCGTCGCCATCGGCCGGTTCCTGCGCACCCTGCTGCACCACCGCCGCTCGGCGTCGGCGGCGTTCCGGCTGCAGCGGCCGGACGGGGTGACCCGGCATGTGCGGGTGGTCGCCGAACCGGTCCTGGACACCGACGACCGGCTCCTCGTGGTCCGCGGGGCCTACCAGGACATCTCGGCCCAGCACTGGACGGAGGTGGCGCTCGCCGCCACGCGCGACCAGCTGGCGCACACCGAGCAGCAGGCCATCGAGCGCGCCCGGCTGACCCTGCAGCTGCAGCACGCGATCATGCCGCCGGCCCAGACCCCGCTCAAGGTGCCCGACCTCCAGGTGGCCGTGCGCTACCGGCCCGCGGAGACGGAGCAGCTGGTGGGCGGCGACTGGTACGACGCGGTGATGCTGCCGAACGGGCTGGTGCTGCTGTGCGTGGGGGACGTCGCCGGGCACGGCATAGAGGCGGCGACCAGCATGGTGGTGCTGCGCAACGCGCTGCGCGGCCTCGCGGTGACCGGTGCCGGTCCGGGCCAGCTGCTGTCGTGGCTCAACATCGTGGTGCACCACCTGACCGGCGGGGTGACCGCGACGGCGGTGTGCGGGCTGTACGACCCGGCCCGGCGCACGCTGCGCTGGGCCAGGGCGGGCCATCTGCCGCCGGTACTGGTCCGTGACGCCCAGGCGGGTCCGCTGCCCCTGGTGAAGGGCATGCTGCTCGGCGCGGTGGCCGAGGCGTCGTACGAGGAGGCGGAGGTGCAGCTGGCCGCCGAGGACACGCTGCTGATGTACACGGACGGGCTGATCGAGCGGCGGGACCGCTCGGTGGAGGAGTCGCTGGCCCAGCTGCTCAGCACGGCGCGTCCGGCGCCGAGCACCCTGGACCAGCATCTGGACCGGCTGCTCACCTACAGCCGGTCGGACACGGACGACGACACGTGTCTGGTGGGCATCCGGGTGGGGTGACGCGGGGCACGTACGTTCTGCCGGGACGGACGGGTGTGAGGGACGGATTCGGGGGTAACCGCCGAGCGCGGTGGGACATGACGTCCCACCGCCCGGCCGTTTTGTTGGAGGTACACGTGCCCATAGCCCAGAACCCGCTGTCCGTCGAGGTGACGCTGGAGCGGGAGGAGGTCGCGCTGCTCAAGGTGGCCGGCTACCTGGACGTCGACACCGCGACCGAGTTCCAGCACCACCTGGCCAACCAACTGCACCACGGGCGGCGGCACTTCCTGCTGGACCTGTCGGAGGTGCCGTTCATGGACTCCTCCGGCATGAACATCATCCTGCGGGTCTATCAGGAGGCCCGGGAGCTGCCCGGCAGTGTGCACATCATCTCGCCCACCGCGGCGGTCCGGCGCGTGCTGGACCTGACCGGGGTGAGCATCACGGTGCCGGTCTCCGAGAGCGTGGAGGAGGCACTGTCCCGTATCGACGCGCAACCGGAGGGGCCACAGGTACCGGGGGCCTGAGTTCCCGTCCTGCTCGGCGCTCATCCGGACCGCTCCCCGGGAGCAGGTGTCGTACGAGGTCGACGGGTGGATACAGTTGACGCCCGGCAGAGACACGTCGCCGTCACGGCCCCTTCCGGGGCGGTGCGGCGCAACGCGGATGAGGAGTGGGACAGGTGCCGGATCAGGCGGAGTCCATGGCGGGATCGCCGACGCACGAGGTCAGGGACTTTCTGCGGCGCCGCCGTGAGCAGATCGCCCAGCGCTGGGCGGACGAGCCCTTGTTCCGGGCCGTGTTCACCGTCTCGCGCGACGAGGCGGTGGAAGCGGGCAAGGCCGTGGTGGACGCGCTGGCCCAAGTCGCCGACGCGGGACGGGTCGAGGACCCGGACGCCGCCGGTTTCACGGCGGTGCGCGAGCAGTTGGCGCGGATGGGCGCGGCCCGTTCCCGGGCGGGGCTGAGCACCGCGCAGGTCTCCAGTGAACTGGCCACGCTCCGCCCGCCCGTGGAGAACCTTCTGCTGTCCGACCTCCAGGAGGCGACGGACACCCACGTCCGGGACTGCGTCACCACGCTGAGCGTGCTGATGGGCACCCTGCGGGTCGTGGTGATGCAGACGGCGCTCAGCGAGGGCCAGGCGCTCATCGACCGCCAGCGGCTGCAGCTGCTGGAGGTGGCGACTCCGGTGATCAAGCTCTGGGACGGCATCGTGGCCGTTCCGCTCATCGGCACGCTGGACAGCGCCCGCAGCCAGGTCGTGATGGAGACGCTGCTGGAGTCCATCGTCGAGCAGCAGGCGCGGTACGCGATCCTGGACATCACCGGTGTCCCGACCGTGGACTCGCTGGTGGCCCAGCACCTGATGAAGACGGTCGCGGCGGCCCGGCTCATGGGTGCCGAGTGCATCGTGTCGGGCATCCGGCCCGCGATCGCGCAGACCATGGTCCACCTCGGCCTGGACCTGGGCACCGTGGTGACCCGGTCGAGCCTCGCCGACGCGCTGGGATACGTGCTGCACCAGCTCGGGGTCGGGATCGTGACCCCCGGGGCGAACGGAACGGTCACGCGGTGAGCGAGGCGTTCCCGGGGCCTCACGGCGGGCCCGCGACGGGTCATGTCCCGGTCCTGCGGCTCGGCGAGGTGCTGCTGGTCACCCTCCAGGGAGACCTGTACGACAGCACGGCCCAGCAGCTCCAGCAGGACCTCGCGGAGACCATCTCCCGCAGCGGGGCCACCGGTGTGATCATCGACATCTCCGGTGTGGAGATCGTCGACTCCTTCCTCGGCCGGGTGCTGGCCGAGATCGCCGGGCAGACCGAGCTGCTGGCCGCGCGGACGGTGGTGGTCGGCATGCGGCCGGCGGTGGCGATCACCCTGGTCGAGCTGGGCCTGACACTGCCGGGGGTGCACACCGCGCTCAGCACCGAGGTGGCCATGGCGCTGCTCACGGAGCACGCGCCGTCGTCCCGCTACGGCGGCCTGCGCCGGGAGAGTCTGTGATGCACACCGCCGCGGGCGCGCAGGCCCGCCTGCCGATCCGTTCGGACATGGATCTGGTGTGGGTACGTCAGCACGTGCGGCAGGCGGCCGCGCAGCTCGGCTTCGGTCTGGTGGACCAGACCAAGCTGGTCACGGCGGCCAGCGAACTGGCCCGCAACACGCTCGTGTACGGCGGTGGCGGGACGATGGACACGGAGCCGGTCTCCGAGGGCGGCGCTCAGGGGCTGCGGCTGACCTTCAGCGACGAGGGGCCGGGCATCGCGGACCTGGACCAGGCCCTCAGCGACGGGTTCACCTCGGGCGGCGGGCTGGGCATGGGGCTCGGCGGGGCCCGGCGCCTGGTGCACGACTTCGCCATCGAGAGCCGTCCGGGCGCGGGCACCACCGTGCGGGTCACCTCCTGGGTGGGCCGGGCCCCCCGCCCCCGTGAGGAGTCCTGATGCCGCGCGTGTGGGACGTACCGGTGCACGACTCGACCCGGGTGCGCGACGCCCGGGTCGCCGCGGAGCACGCGGCGTCGATGGCCGGACTGGACGAGCAGCGCACCGCCACCGCGGCGCTGGTGGCGACCGAGCTGGCCACCAATCTGCTCAAGCACGCCGGGGGCGGGCAGGTCCTCATCGACGTCGTCGCCCCCGCCGTCCTCGAGGCCGGCCGGGAGACGAACCTGCTCGTGCAGGTCGCGACCGTCGACCACGGTCCCGGGATCGCCGACGTGTCCGCCGCGCTCGGCGACGGCTTCACCACGACGGGCTCCCTCGGCGCGGGTCTGGGCACCTGCGCCCGTCTGGCGGACGACTTCGACCTGCACAGCGTCCCCGGCCAGGGGACGGTCGTGGTCGCCCGGATCGGCCCCGTGCGCGCGGTCGCCGCCCGCGAGCGGGGCCCGGCGGTCCGGGTCCGGGCCGGCGCGGTGAACGTGCCGTTCGGGGGCACGGAGTATTCGGGCGACGCCTGGGCGTGGGTGCGGGCCGGTGACCGCGTCACCCTGATGCTGGCCGACGGGCTGGGACACGGTCCGCAGGCCGCCCACGCCTCCGGCGCCGCGGTGGAGGCGCTGCGCGGCGCCGCCCACCTCCCGCCCGCGGAGGCGCTGCGGCGGCTGGACACCGCGCTGTCGGGGACCCGCGGCGCGGCCGTGGCGGTGGCCCAGGTCGACACCCGGGCCGCGACGCTCCGGTTCGCGGGCGTCGGCAACATCGGGGCGCGGCTGTGCGTGGAGGGCACCTGGCGCCACCTGGTGTCCCGGCCCGGCATCGTCGGCACCCACCGGCCCACCACCCTGCGTGAGGAGGAGACGGCCTGGTCGCACGACCGGGTGTTGGTCCTGCACAGTGACGGTCTGCCGAGCCGCTGGACCCCGACGGCCGACACCTGCCGCACGGACGTCGACCCGGCGGTGACGGCCGCCGTGACGGTCCGGGACGCCAGCAGCCCGGCGCGCCCGGTACGGGACGACACCGCCGTGGTCGTACTGGCCTCGACCCCGCCGGACGGACCATGACCCGGAGCTGGCAGATCACCGACATCACCGACGCGGCGCGGGCGCGCATCGCCACCGCGCGCCTGGCCGCGGCCTACGGCGTGCCGGCGCTGGAGCGCACCCGGCTGGTGGCCTCGCTCAGCGCCCAGCTGCGGCTGTGCCTGACCAAGGGCGGCACCTGGCGGCTCACGCTGGAGACGGGCACGGCGTCCCCCGCCGCCGGGGCGGAGGCGGGCCGCGGCGTGCTGCACGCGGTCGTCACGCCGTCGCCCGACGCCGCGGCGGCCGGCCAGCCGCCGTGGCGGGTCACGGTGCCCTGCCCGGAGGCGGTGCCGGGCACCGACGCGGACGTCGCGGTGGACGATCCGGCCGCTCTGGCGGAGGCCTTGCTGGGGGCCGACGAGGACACGGCCCTGGTCCTGGACCGGCTCACCGAGCAGGAGAACCTGGTCGAGTTCCACCGCGAGGAGCTGCAGCAGACCAACCAGGGCGTGGTGGCGCTGCACGCCGAGCTGGACGCCGCCGGGCGGGCCCAGCGCGAGGCGTTCGCCGCCGAGCGCAAGGCGCGCACGGAGGCGGAGAACGCGCGTCGCCGGCTGACCTTCCTGGCGGACGCCAGTGCGGTGCTCACCGCCTCGCTCGACCACCACGAGATCGTGCGCCGGCTGCCGGAGCTGCTGGTCCCCGAGTACGCCGCCACCGTCGACGTCTGGCTGTTCGAACAGGACGGCGACCGGCCCGGTCCGGCCCATCCGGCCGCCGCCGTGGTCGCCGCCCGCACCGGCCGGCCGCAGTACGCGGCCCCGCATCCGGGCGCTCTGCCGGGTGTCGACGACCAGCCGCCCTCGGCGCTGTCCCCGGACCGGCCCCTGCTGTGCATCCCGCTGCCGACCCGGCAGGCGCCGCTGGGCGTCGTGACGCTCTCCCCGCCCGGGGAGCGCTGGGACGCGGACGACGCGGTGATGCTGGTCGAGCTGACCCGGCGGGCGAGCATCGCCATCGACCACGCCCAGCGCTACCAGCACAACCGCGACATCGCGGAGACCCTGCAGCGGGCGCTGCTCACGGAGCTGCCGGCGCCGCCGGGACTCGCCCTGGCCGCGCGCTATCTGCCGGCCACCCACGGGCTGAACATCGGCGGTGACTGGTACGACGCGTTCCGGCAGCCCGACGGCGGGGTGATCGCCGTGGTCGGCGACGTCACGGGGCACGGACTGCGCGCGGCCGTGATGATGAGCCAGCTGCGCACGGCGCTGCGGGCCTACGCGGTCGACGACGGCAGCCCCGGCCGGCTCCTGACCCGGCTGCACACCTTCCTGCACCACCTCCAGCCCGATCTGTTCGCCACGGCCGTCATCGCCCGTTTCCACCCGGACGAGCCGACGCTCACCTGGGCGGCCGCCGGCCATCCGCCGCCGGTGCTGCGCGCTGCCGACGGGCGGGTCCAGACCCTGGACGCCAAACCGGGCGCGATGCTCGGCATTCCACTGGAGCAGGAGATCCGCGACCACACGGTGCCGCTGGCGCCGGGCTCGACGCTCGCCCTGTACACGGACGGTCTGGTGGAGCGGCGCGCCCGGGGCATAGACCCGGGGATCGCGCGGCTGGCCGAGGCGCTGGGCTCGTTCGGCCCGGCGGCACTGGAGACGGACCTGGAGGGTTCGGCGGACGGCATCCTGCGGCCGCTGCTCAGCGACTCGGAGCGGGACGACGACGTGTGTCTGCTGCTCTGCCACTTCCGCGGCGCCCGCTGATCCCGGTGCCCGGCCGGGCACCGCTCGCGCACCGGAAAGTTCCCTTCCGTTCACTCCCGCCCGGTGCGCTCCGGGCCCGGGGCGGGCATGGTGGTGATCAGGAGGTGTCGCCTGCCTGGCGCGCCCGGCTGGCCGGATCCGCGCGGACGCGATGGGATCGACGAGGTGCGAAAGAGCGATCCAGGGGCAGGCGAACGGCGTTCGCGGCAGACCGCCTGGAGCCGCAGAAAGGGATGAACACCGTGACACGACCCAGGATCCTGGTGGTCGGCGCAGGTTTCGCCGGCGTGGAGTGCGTCCGCCGTCTGGAACGGCGGCTCTCCCCCGGCGAGGCCGAGATCACCCTGGTGACACCGTTCTCCTATCAGCTCTATCTGCCGCTGCTGCCCCAGGTGGCCTCCGGGGTGCTGACGCCCCAGTCGATCGCGCTCTCCCTGCGCCGCAGCAGCAAGTACCGCACCCGGATCATCCCGGGCGGTGCCATCGGGGTGGACCTGAAGGCGAAGGTGTGCGTGGTGCGCACCATCACCGACCAGATCGTCAACGAGCCCTACGACTACATCGTGCTGGCGCCCGGCAGCATCACCCGCACCTTCGACATTCCGGGGCTGACGGACCACGCGTTCGGCATGAAGACACTGGCGGAGGCCGCGTACATCCGCGACCACGTGATCGCGCAGCTCGATCTCGCCGACGCAAGCCAGGACCCGGTGGAGCGCGCCTCGCGACTGCAGTTCGTGGTGGTCGGCGGGGGGTACGCGGGCACCGAGACGGCGGCCTGTCTGCAGCGGCTGACGCACGCGGCCGTCAAGCGCTACAACCGGCTCGACCCGGGCCTGATCAAGTGGCACCTCATCGACATCGCGCCCAAGCTCATGCCGGAGCTGGGCGAGAAGCTCGGCCGGGACGCCCAGGAGGTGCTCACCCGGCGCGGCATCGAGATCTCCCTCGGCGTCTCCATCGAGAAGGCCGGGCCCGAGGAGGTCACCTTCACCGACGGCCGCGTGGTGCCCACCCGCACGCTGATCTGGACCGCCGGCGTGGTCGCGAGCCCGCTGATCGCCACGCTGGGCGCGGAGACGGTCAAGGGACGACTCGCGGTCACCGCCGAGATGTGCCTGCCCGACCACGACGGGGTGTTCGCGCTGGGCGACTCGGCGGCGGTGCCGGACCTCGCCAAGGGCCAGGAGGGCGCCGTCTGCCCGCCGACCGCGCAGCACGCCATGCGGCAGGGCCGGCACGTCGCCGAGAACATCATCGCGACCCTGCGCAACCAGCCGATGCGGCCCTACGTCCACAAGGACCTGGGGCTCGTCGTGGACCTCGGCGGCGCCGACGCGGTCTCCAAGCCGCTCGGTGTCGAGCTGAAGGGCCTGCCGGCCCAGGCGGTGGCCCGCGGCTACCACTGGTCGGCGCTGCGCACGGGCGTGGCCAAGGCCCGGGTGGCCACCAACTGGGCGCTGAACGCGGTCGCCGGCGACGATTTCGTGCGCACCGGCTTCCAGGCCCGCAAGCCGGCCAAGCTCAAGGACTTCGAGTACACCGACGCCTATCTGACGCCGGAGCAGGTGCGCGAACGCGTCGCGGAGGCGGGCCTGGCCCGGCCGTGACCCCCTGGTGGGGACGGACGCGCGGCATGACATGCTGAGAAGTGGATCTCGGCGCGAACCGGCCGGGAATCGGGCGTGCGAGTCGGGAGAGTGTGCGGCGGCGTGAAGGCAGCGGGGCGCTCGGTGCGGACACGGCTGCGGGACCGGGTCGCCGCGTCCGACCCGGGTCTGCTGCGGCTGACGGCGGGGCTGCGGACGGTCGGCGCCATCGCGCTGGCGCTGGGCGTGCTCGCGGTGTTCGGCGCGGACGTCACCCATCTGGTGGCGGGTGCCATGGCGGCGATGGTCGCGACCTTCGCCATCCGGGAGAAGGAGCCGGGCGCGCAGGCGGTGACCCTGGCCCTCGGGCTGCCCGTCGCCCTGGCGTCGGTGTCGGTCAGCTCGCTGCTCACCTCGCGGGTCGTCCTGGGTGACGTCTTCTTCGTCGTCCTGATCTTCTGCGCCGTCTTCGTGCGGCGGTTCGGCGACCGGGGCACGGCGCTGGGGCTGATCGGCTTCCAGGTCTACTTCGTCTCCCTGTTCGTCGGCGCCGACGTGTCGGTGCTGCCGGGGCTGCTGGGCGCCATCGCGGTGGCGTTCGCGTGCAGCGCGGTGGTGCGCTTCGCCGTGGTGCCGTCGACGCCCGCGGGTGTCCTGCAGCGGCTGCGGCAGGCGTTCCGTGCGCGGCTGGCCCAGTTGCTCGCCGCCCAGGCGGAGCTGCTGGACGCCGGGCCGGACGAGATCGACCGGACGCTGGAGCACCTGCGGGACGGCACCTCGCGCCTGCACGAGACGGCGCTGATGATCCAGTCCCGGCTGGAGGACGGCACCCCGGACCCGTCCACGGCGCGGTTGGTGCAGCGGCGCATCGCGGACGCGGAGATCGCCGCGGAGCGGCTGGGCCTGCTGCTGCTGACCGCGCGCAGCGCCGAGCGTGCGGACACCCTGACCCTGCATCTGCCGGGCGCGCCGGCGCCGTCGGTGGGCCGTTCGCCGGCGCCCGGCGAGGCCACGGAGACCCTGCGCCGGGATCTCGGGGCGCTGCGCACGCTGGTGCTGCGGCCGCCCGCGGAGGCGCGCGGGACCGCGCTGTCCCATCTGCGCAACCGGCTGCTGGGCTACCGCGACGAGGAGAACCTGCCGGAGGCGACGCCGGCCGTCCAGGACGTGTTCCGCGGCATCGGTGAGGCGGCCCGTGCGGTGATGGGCCTCAGGATCGCCCTGGACGGCCCGCAGGACGAGTCCGACGACACCCCGGCGACCACCAGGTCCCGGGAGGAGCTGGACGCCGAGGACGCCGCCATCGACGCCGGTGAGGAGGCCGCGGAGAAGGACGAGCCGACCGGGTTGCGGCGGCCGACCACGCGCGCCGCGGTGCAGGTGGCGGTGGGATCGTCGCTGGCCATCGTCGGCGGGGAGTTCCTGTCCTCGCAGCGCTGGTACTGGGCGGTCCTGACCTGCTGGATCGTCTTCATCAACACCGCCTCCACCGGGGAGATCCTGGTCAAGGGCTACCGGCGGCTGCTGGGCACCGTACTGGGGGTGGTGGCCGGCATCGTGCTGGCCGGCCTGGTCGGGAACCACACCTGGACGGCGTTCGGGCTGGTGCTGCTGCTGATCTTCGCGATGTTCTACACGGCGCCGCTGTCTTACACGCTGATGTCGTTCTTCGTGACCGCGATGCTGGGGCTGCTCTACACCCTGCTGCACACCTACAGCCTGTCGGTGCTGCTGCTGCGCATCGAGGAGACGGCGCTCGGCGCGGCCTGCGGGATCGTCGCGGCGGCGCTGGTGCTGCCGATACGGACCGACCGCCGTACGAACGAACTGCTGGGCACGGTGCTGGAGCGGCTCACCGACGTCACCGAGGGCGCCGTGGACCAGCTCAGCGGCGGGCCGGCGGCCGATCTGCTGGACAAGGCGCGGGATCTGGACCAGGCGCTGGGCGACCTGCGGGCGGCCACGCAGCCGCTGACGCACCCGATCACGCCGCTGCGGGCCCGGCGCAACACGGCCCAGTACGTGGTGGCGCTGCTGGAGACGTGCGCCTACCACGCGCGCTCGCTGGCCGCGACGGCCGAGCTGCTGCCGACGCACCCCTCGATCGCGGCGGACCCGCGGCTGCGCGGGGCGGTGCGGCGCACGGTGCGCAACATCGAGGCGATCGCCGCGCGCGTCGCCGACGAGGAGGCGGTCGCCGAGGTGGAGACCGGCCCCAGCATCGCCTCGCTGCTGCAGTTCGAGGCGGGCGGGGTGCCGCGGTACGGGCGCATCACCGGGCGCGTACTGCGGCACCTGGAGCGTCTGGACGAGGCGGTGGTCGGTCTCGCCCGGCCGCTCGGCGTGTCCGTGGCGACGCCGAGGCGGTGAGGGTCAGAAGTCGCTGGGCAGACCGCTGGCCTCGGCGATGCCGCGCAGTTCCTCGTTCTGCCTGTGGCGTTCCTTGAGGTAGTCGGCGATCTCGCCGAGGCGCTCGGGGTCGGAGGCGGTGGCCGCGTCGGTGACGACCCGCACCGGGCCGGTCTCGTCGGTGCTGATCTCCACGACCTCGTTGTCCAGGCGGCCGGTGACCGCGGTGGCGATGACCAGCGCGGCCTCGTCCCTGATCTCCTGCGGCAGCGCCTCGGCGTTGTCCCCGTCCAGGGAGAAGTCGATGGTGGGCATCTGGTGCTCGTCGATGGCCTGGAGGACCGGTTCGACCACGCTGAGCAGGAGCTGGTAGTCGTCGTTCTCCATGCGCACGCGCAGGAGATCGAGGTAGACGTCCACGGGCCGTCCGTCCGGCGGAGGAATCTCGTGTTCGTTCATTCGCCCCGTGTTCCCCCCTCCGCGCGGCTCAGACCCTGCGCCAGCGGGCGAGGGCGAAGGAGAAGACGCCGAACAGCACCAGTCCGGCGGCGACGAGGACCAGCAGCCAGGGCCCGAGCGGGGTCTCGGCGAAGGAGCGCAGGGTGTCGTCGAGGCCCTTGGCCCGGTGCGGTTCGTAGTCGACGGCGGCGCGTACGGCGAAGCCGCCCGCCACGGCGAAGACGATTCCGCGGGCCGCTCCCCCGCCGACGCCGGTGACGTCGACCAGCCGCCGGGTCCGGGGGCTCAGCTCCCCCAGCTTGAGCTTCTTGTGGTAGCTGCGGCGCAGCGCCTGCACGGCGATCACGACGCCCGCGACGACTATGCCGACGCCGGCCAGGCCGACGATCCACTGCCCGGCGGGCATCTCCATCACCTTGGCCGTGACGTCCCGGGACTGCCGGTCGCTGGACCCGCCGCCGCCGGAACCCGCCGCGAAGGCCAGGACGGAGTAGGCGACGAACGCGTAGAACACGCATCGGGCGGCGGCCGGCAGCCGCTTCTTGGCCGTGTGGCCGTCCTTGCCCGTGGCGCCGAAGAGCGCCTCGGACAGCCGCCACAGGGCCATACCGACGAGCCCGGCGCCCAGCGCCCACAGCAGTACGGCGCCGAACGGCTTGTCCGCCAGCTCGGCCAGGGCGCCGCCCCGGTCGGCCTCCCGGTTGCCGGTGCCGAAGGCGATCTGCAGGGCCAGGACGCCGACCAGCAGGTAGATCACGCCGCGGGCGGTGAGTCCCGCCCTGGCGGCCCCCTCGGCGGTCGAGCCGTTCGCGGCCCGGCGGGCCCGGCCTCGGCCGGTCTGTGCGAGAACACGTGCGTTCATGGTGAGCCTCCCCTCCGGGACAGCGAATGCCCCGGCCGACGGGCCGCACACCCGCCTCCCGGCCACGGGCCGCCCGCACGGCCTGCCGCCGTACACCGGACGCCGTTGCCCGCCCCTGCTGCCCCCGGCCTCCCGCCGCGGGCTGCCACCGCCCCGTGCGCCGCGCCCGGGACCCCGCATGCCTCGTCGGCCCTCGGACGGCCCCCGGCGTCCACATGCGCCCGCGCGCACGACGGCTGCCCGCACACCGGAGGGGTGTGCGGGCAGCCGGGACCAGCCGTTCCTCGTGTTTCAGTCCGCCGCCACCGCGGCCTGGGGTGCCGCGACCGGAGCGGTCGCCAGTTGCCGTCGCGCGGCCTCCAGGGCGTGCCGCACATCGCGCGTGCCGGTCGACACGCACAGCGTGTAGGCCAGGTCGCGGGTGCGGGGACCGGGTCCGCCCATGGGGTCGACGGGCTCGTCCAGGGCCGCCGCCTCGTACGCGTCGAGGAGCCCGCGCAGCACCGCGGGGTGGGGCGTCAGCATCCCTCTCGTTCCTCCCTCGTCGCCGTCGTCCCGCAGGTGCGCACCGGCCGGCCGGTGGCCCGGTGGCCCGTCCGCTGCCCCAGCGCCTCGTCCCGCACCCGGGCACAGCTGCGGCTGATCAGCCGCGAGACGTGCATCTGCGAGATGCCCAGGCGGTCGGCTATCCGGCTCTGCGTCATGTCCTCGAAGAAGCGCATGTAGAGGATGGCCCGCTCGCGTTCGGGCAGCCTGCGCAGGCCCTCCTTGGCGGACTCCCGGTCGATCACCGTGTCGAACGAGGCGTCGGCCGCGCCGAGGGTGTCCGCGAGGCTGTACCCGTCGTCGCCCGCCGACAGTTCGGCGTCCAGCGACAGGGTGCTGAAGCTCTCCAGCGCCTCCATCCCGGCGCTGACCTCCTCCTCGGTCAGCCCGGTGTGCGCGGCGAGATCGGCCACCGAGGGTTCCGGACTGCCGGGGCTCTGGGTCAGCTCGCGTCGCGCCACCCGCACCTTGTTGCGCAGTTCCTGGACCCGGCGGGGCACCCGCAGGGCCCACATCCGGTCCCGGAAGTGGCGCTTGACCTCGCCGGTGATGGTGGGCACGGCGTAGCTCTCGAAGGCGCCGCGCTCCGGGTCGAAGCGGTCGATGGCCTTCACCAGTCCGAGCGCGGCGACCTGGCGCAGGTCCTCGATGGACTCGCCGCGGTCGCGGAAACGTCCGGCGATGCGGTGGGCCATGGGCAGCCACGCGGTGACGAGTTCGTCGCGGACGGCGTCCCGCTCGGGCCCGTCCTCCAGGCCGGCCAGGCGGCCGAAGAGGGCCATGGTGTCGGGGGCGTCGTCGTGCCGGCGGCGGCCGGCGGCGGGGGCTGCGGTGTCGGCGGGGGTTGCGGTCTCGGTGGTCTCAGGTGCGGCGGGACGGGCGGTGGGTGTTTCGATGAGCATGCGGATCGCTCCTGAACGGTGGTCTCAGGGGGACTTTCCGCGGGAACGGCGCCGGCCGGGTCACCTCACCCGGAGAGCCCGCGCAGCCATACCGCTCCCGCTGCTGCGCCTCCGGTCCGAAGCACGAACTTGCGACTGCCCCTGCCCCGGGAGAACAAACTCCGCTTTTCGAAAAGTACTCAGGACAGCGGAACGACGACGGTGATGCACTTGCCTCCCGTCGGAAGGTCTGCCACGCGTACGTCGCGTGCCAGCCGGCAGACGATCGGCCAGCCCCGGCCGCCCACGCTGCGCCGGCCCTGGGGGTCGGTCCGCGGCACGACCACCGGAAGGTCATGGCTGCGGTCGCTCACGGAGAGTTCGACGCCTGGTCCGACGACGTCGACGCGGAAGTCCGTGATGCCGCCGCCGTGCAGGATGGCGTTGGTGGTCAGTTCCGAGGCGACGAGCAGGGCGTCCGACAGGGCGTCCGCGTCCCAGGAGGGATGGCCTGCGGTGCCGCGGCGCTCGGCGACGACGCGTTCGACGGTGCGGCGTGCCTCGGCGGGTGCGCACGGCCGCCGGCCGGGACGGGGCGGCGCGACGACGGGTTCGGTGGGGTGCCTCTCACTCATCCGTCAGCTCCCTGGTCGGTGGGAATGCCCGTTACTTCCGGCTCACCTGTGCCGGTACCCCCAAACCTCCCTCCCCCCTGACGGCCCAGGGGCCATTCGCGCGCCGAGCCGGGGTACGCGGAGGGAATGACGGATGTTGTGGACTCGGACGAACTGCTGCGCCGGCTGCACCGGGCGAGGGCCTGCGCGGTGGAACAGGAACGGACCTGGCGGGCCCGGAGCGAGGAACTGCGGCCGACCGATCCGGACGGCGCCCGGGAGGCCGGCGTGCGGACGATGGCCTACGAGGCCGTCCTGCGGGTGCTGGACGAGGTACTGACTCCCGGACGGCACGACCGGTGAGGGCCGGCGGGACGGATTGGCGGGGCCGGGTACGGGAAACCGGGTGGGCATGACCGCCGCCGATCACACCCGCGCACCCGTTCTGGAAGCCCTCGCCGAGTACCGCAGCGAGGGCCGGCTGTCGTTCACGCCGCCCGGCCACAAGCAGGCGCGCGGGGCCGACCCGGCGGTGCGCGAGGTGCTGGGCGACGCCGTCTTCCACGGCGACGTCCTGGCGACCGGCGGGCTGGACGACCGGCTCACCCGGGGGCGGGTGCTCCAGCGGGCCCAGGAGCTGATGGCCGACGCGGTGCACGCGGAGCACACGTTCTTCTCGACGTGCGGGAGTTCCCTGTCGGTGAAGGCGGCGATGCTGGCGGTCGCGGGACCGCACGAGAAGCTGCTGATCGGCCGCGACGCCCACAAGTCCGTCGTGTCGGGGCTGATCCTCTCCGGCATCGAGCCGGTGTGGGTGGAGCCGTCCTGGGACGCGCGGCGGAACCTGGCCCATCCGCCGTCGGCCGAGGCGTTCGAGCGGGCCTTCGCCGCCCACCCCGACGCCAAGGGCGCGCTGATCACCAGCCCGACCCCGTACGGGGCCAGCGCCGACCTGCGCGCCGTGGCCGAGGTCTGCCACCGGCGGTCGGCGCCGCTCATCGTGGACGAGGCGTGGGGCGCGCACCTGCCCTTCCACCCGGATCTGCCCTCGTGGGCGATGGACGCGGGCGCCGACATCTGTGTGACCAGCAT
The DNA here is from genome assembly GCA_002155895.1 of Streptomyces rochei. GTDB lineage: Bacteria > Actinomycetota > Actinomycetes > Streptomycetales > Streptomycetaceae > Streptomyces > Streptomyces rochei. The sequence goes on along the minus strand of MUMD01000257.1, from coordinate 7,118 downwards.
CCACAAGATGGGCAGCGGTCTGGAGCAGGGCTCGGTCTTCCACCTGCGCGGGGACCTGGTGCCGCCGGAACTGCTCGGCATGCGGGCGGACCTGCTGGGCACCACCAGCCCCTCCTCGCTGATCTTCGCCGGGCTGGACGGCTGGCGGCGGCAGATGGCGCTGCGCGGCCGGGAGCTGATGGGCGGCGCGCTGGAGCTGGCGGCCGAGGTGCGCGCCGCCGTCGAGGAGATCGACGGGATGCACGTGAACGACCGGGACGACTTCTGCGGGCCGGGACTGGCCCACGGTTTCGACCCGCTGCCCGTCGTCATCGACATCGAGGGACTCGGTGTGTCGGGCTACCAGGCCGCGGACTGGCTGCGCGAGCACCGCGGTGTGGTCGCGCATCTGACGGACCACCGCCGCGTCGGCATGCAGATCACCCACGCCGACGACCGGGAGACGGCCGGGGAACTGCTGGCCGCGCTCAAGGACCTGGCACGCGCCGCCCCGGGCCTCGGCCCCGCGCCGCGCGTCGAGGTGCCGTCGCCGGCCGGGCTGCGGATGCCCCAGGTTGCGCTCCCCAGGGACGCGTTCTTCGGGCCGGCCGAGGACGTGCCGCTCGACCGGGCGGCCGGCCGGGTCGCCGCGGAGATGATCACGCCCTACCCGCCCGGCATCCCGGCTGTGCTGCCGGGCGAGCGGCTCGCCGAGCCGGTCCTGCGGTATCTGCGCAGCGGTCTGGACGCGGGCATGTACCTGCCGGACCCGACCGATCCGGCGCTGGAGACGATCAGGGTCACCGCGGAGGGGTGACGTCCCGGTGCCCGGCGAGTGAAACAGGTCACGTGCCCCGGGTCCGGATTCGCGGAACTCCAGGACGATGGTTTAGCGTTCATCCATACGTGGCGACGGAGTCGACGCTGTGTCCTTCGTACGTCACCGCTTACGGCCCTGGCTGGCTTCCCCCGTCCAGCCAGGGCTTTTTCATGTCCTCGCGCCCGCCTCCCCGGTTCCGGCACCGAATCCGTACGGGAACCGCCGTCCGTCGAGGTGCCCCGGGGGCCGACAGCGACTGAAATGGGCATAGGGAAAGCCCCGGAACCGAATCGCCGGCGAGGAGCCCCGTGCCATGACCAAAGCGATCAAACTGCTGACCGCGCTCCCCCAGCCGCAGCGCGGACGCCTGACGGCACTCGCCCGGGAGGTCTCCTTTCCCGAGGACGCCCGGATCTTCGAGGCCGGTGGCCGGGCCGACCGCTTCTGGGTGATCCGCTCGGGCGCGGTGTCCCTGACCCAGGAGGTCACCCCCGTGCAGCGGGTGACGGTCGCCAGTCTCGGGGCGGGCGACCTGCTGGGCTGGTCCTGGCTCTTCCCGCCCTACGAGTGGGACTTCGGCGCCGAGGCCTTCAGCCCGGTGCGCGCCTACGAGTTCGACGCGGCGGCGGTGCAGGCGCTGTGCGAGGAGGATCCGCAGCTGGGCATCGTGCTGGTGCGGTCGGTGGCCGAGATCCTCGCGCACCGGCTGGAGGCCACCAGGGGCCGGCTCATGGAGCACTACGCGCTGCACGGGCGCGGTTCGCTGTGAGGCGCGTTCCGCTGTGAGGCGCCCTCAGACCCGGTAGCGGCGCAGCGCGGGCATCGCGGCGGCCAGGGCGAGCATCACCACGACGACCAGGACGCCGCCGCCGGTCACCGCCTCGCGCGCGCCGAAGGCGGAACCGGCGCCGCCGTGCAGGGCGTCGGCCAGGCGCGGGCCGCCCGCGACGACCACGGTGAAGACGCCCTGCATGCGCCCGCGCATCTCGTCGGTCGCGGCGGAGAGCAGGATCGCGCCGCGGAACACCATGGAGACCATGTCCGCGATCCCGGCCACGGCCAGGAACGCCACCGCGAGCCACAGGCTGGAACTGAGCCCGAAGCCGGCAACGGCGGCACCCCAGACCACGACCGAGCCGATCACCATCCAGCCGTGCCGCCGGGCCCGGGAGAAGGTCCCGGAGAACAGTCCGCCGGCCACCGCGCCGATCGGGATCGCCGCGAAGAGCAGGCCGAGGGCGAGCCCTTCGCCGTAGCCCGCGTACGTCTCGGAGGCGAGCTGCGGGAACAGCGCCCGGGGCATGCCGAGGACCATGGCGACGATGTCGGCGAGGAAGGAGAGCAGCAGCACCGTGTGTCCGGCGATGTAGCGGAACCCGGCCACGACCTCTCGGACACCGGCACGCCGGACCGGTGCGCCCGTCAGGGGCGGCAGCGCGGGCAGCTTGTGGACCGCCCACACGGTGACGCACAGGGCCAGCGCGTCGATCAGGTACAGCTCGGCCAGGCCGATGACCGGGATGAGGGCGCCGGCGAGCAGTGGACCGACCACCTGGCCGGTCTGCATGACCGTGGAGCCGAGCGCGTTGGCGGCCGGCAGCTCGTCCTTCGGGACCAGTCGGGCGATGGAGGCGTTGCGGGCCGGCGCGTTGAGGCCCCAGAAGGCCTGCTGGAGGGCGAGCAGCAGCATGAGGCCGGCCACCGACTCCAGACCGGTCACCGCCTGCAGCCAGAACAGCAGCGAGGTCGCGGCGATGCCCGTGTTGGTGATCAGCAGCAGCTTGCGGCGGTCCATGGTGTCGGCGACCGCGCCGCCCCACAGAGCGAACACGATCAGCGGCAGCAGTCCGGCGAGACTCGCGGCGCCGACCCAGGCGGACGAGCCGGTGATGTCGTAGACCTGCTTGGGCACGGCGACGGCGGTCAGCTGGCTGCCGACAGCGGTCACGACGGTCGAGGACCACAGCCTGCGGTAGGCCGGGCGGCGCAGGGGCCGGGTGTCCATGACCCAGCGGCGCCGGCCGCGCCGCTGGGCGGGGTCCGGCGGCACGGCCGCCTTCGCCCGGGGGTCGGTTCCGCTCCGGCCGCCGCCGTCGCCGCTGCTCTCGCTGGTGTCCACGCGCTTCCTACATGCTCGATACATCTTTCGACTGCGGGCCTCACTATCGCAGCTTCGTTCGAGCGCGTGGGCCGGGTGGTCCCTTCCGACGGCGGTCAGGCCCCGGCGATCAGGGTGACACCGAGGACGATCATGGTCGCCGAGACCAGTCCGTCGAGCACCCGCCAGGCCGCGGGGCGGGCCAGGAAGCGGCCCAGGTAGCGGGCGCCGAAGCCGAGCGCCGCGAACCAGCACACGCTGGCCAGCACGGCACCCAGCCCGAAGGTCCAGCGCAGCGGGCCCCGGTCGGCCGCGACCGAGCCCAGCAGGAACACCGTGTCCAGGTAGACGTGCGGATTGAGCCAGGTCAGCGCCAGACAGGTGAGGACCGCACGGCGGCGCGAGCCGGCCGCGTCGCCCTCCGCCAGCAGCGCGCCGGCCGGCCGGAAGACCCGCCGCGCGGCCAGGGCGCCGTAGCAGAGCAGGAAGGCGCCGCCGATCCAGCCGACCAGGGTCAGGGCGTCCGGCCACGCCACCACCACCGCGCCGACCCCGCCGACGCCCAGGGCGATGAGCAGGGCGTCGGACAGCGCGCAGATGCCGACCACGGCGAGGACCGCGTCACGCCGGACGCCCTGGCGCAGGACGAAGGCGTTCTGGGCGCCGATGGCGACGATCAGCGAGAGGCCGGTGCCGAAGCCGGCGGCCGCGGCGGAGAGGGCGTTGGTCATGCCGTCGAAGCTAGGCGAGCGATCACTGGGCGTACAGCTAAAGATTCTTACGTATCCTTAGCTTTCGTGATGACGGGACCGAGCATGCCGGCCGTGGCGGACCTGCCCCTGGACCAGGTGCGCACCCTGCTGGCCGTGGTGGACGAGGGCACCTTCGACGCGGCCGCCGCGGCCCTGCACGTGACGCCGTCCGCGGTGAGCCAGCGGGTGAAGGCGCTGGAGCAGCGCACCGGCCGGGTGCTGCTGCTGCGCACCAAGCCGGTGCGGCCGACGGACTCCGGCGCGGTGCTGGTGCGCCTGGCGCGGCAGGTGGCCCGGCTGGAGCGGGACGCGTACGCCGAGCTGGGGCTGAGCGGGGCCGGAGAGCCGACCCGGGTCTCGGTCGCGGTGAACGCGGACTCGCTCGCCACCTGGTTCCTGGACGCCCTGACCCGGGTGCCCCGGGAGCCGGAACTCTGCTTCGAGCTGCGTCGCGAGGACGAGGACCACACGGCGGCACTGCTGCGCGAGGGCGTGGTGATGGCCGCGGTGACCTCCTCTCCCGACCCGGTCCCCGGCTGCACCGTCCGGCGTCTGGGCCGGATGCGCTATCTCCCCTGCGCCGCCCCGGAGTTCGCGGCGCGGTACCTGGACGGGCCGCTGCGCGAGCGGCTCCCCGGGGCGCCGGTGATGGTCTTCGACCGGCGGGACGATTTCCAGGACGGCTTCGCGCGGCGGCTCGGTCTCGGCGGCGCGAGTGCCGCACGGCACTACGTGCCGACCTCGGAGGGGTTCGCCGAGGCCGTCGCCGCCGGTCTGGGCTGGGGCATGGTGCCCGAGCCGCAGGCACGGCCGCTGCTGCGCACCGGCCGGCTGGTGGAGTTCGCGCCGGACCTTCCGGTGGATGTCCCGCTGTACTGGCAGCAGTGGAAGCTCGACTCCCCGGCACTGGCCACGCTGGCCGAGGCGGTCGCGTCGGCGGCGGCTCGGTCGCTGCGCGGACGGTGAGGGACACGATCGAAGGCGCCGGCGCCGGTTTCACCCCGTATCGACGGGCCACCCGGAACGGAGCAATGGATTCACGAGGGCGCGAACGATACCGATCGCAGGTGACTTTGATGGACAACTGGCGAGAGCACGCCGCGTGCCGCACGGAGGACCCCGACCTGTTCTTCCCGATCGGCACCACCGGACCGGCCGCGCTGCAGACCGAGCAGGCGAAGGCGGTCTGCCGGACCTGCCCGGTACAGGAGCAGTGTCTGCGATGGGCGCTCGACACCGGGCAGTCCATCGGCGTGTGGGGCGGGACCAGCGAGACCGAACGCCGTGCGCTCAAGCGCCGCGAGGCGGTGCGCAGGCGCTCCGGCTGACCCTGCGCCGCCGCTGGGCCGGCCGTCTCAGCGGCCGCCCCGGCGCAGCGGCCCCCAGGGACGCTCCTGGCGTTCCACTTCCTCCCGGGCCTCCTCGATCACGTCCGGTGCGATCCAGCACAGGGGGCGGGCGTCGGCGACCAGCGGTTCGTTGTCGGGGCCGCGGCCGGCCTCCCGCCCGGTGAGGACCCAGGGCCGGACGCCCGGGCCCTTGTCGTGCGGCAGGTGCGCGTAGTCGTGCAGCCGGCGCGCCGCCCACACCCGCACGGGCCGGTCCGCCCACCACGCCTCGACGTCGAGGGGACTGGCGGACAGACCGGGCAGGGGCACGCCGGTGAGTTCGTCGGTGCTGGAGACCTCGGCGAGGTCGGTGCCGGGGCCGCGCGACCAGCGCACGTACAGGCCGCGGTGCCGCCGTACCAGGCCGGTCAGTTCGTCGAGCGACCGGACGACCGGCATACCGTCCGATGCGCGCATGCGCCGACCTCCTCGTCACCTCGTCCGAGCGACGGAGTACCCGGCAGGCGCGGCGGGGAACCGGGCGGGGCCCGAACGGCGCACCCGTCCCCGGCGCCCCGCCGGAGACGGACGTAGGCTCGCGGCGGCATCGGCGCCGAGCGAGAGGGGACCGACCATGACCGTGCGTGTGCGCCGCGTCTACGACCCGCCCGAACCGGACGACGGGGTGCGGGTCCTGGTCGACCGGCTGTGGCCGCGGGGCGTGGCGAAGGACGCGGCACACGTCGACGAGTGGCCCAAGGGGCTGACCCCGTCGACCGAGCTGCGCCGCTGGTACCACGCCGGCGAGGGCTCGTACGAGGAGTTCGCCGAGCGCTACGAGGCCGAGCTGGCGGACCCGGAGGCGGCCGGACTCCTCGACCACGTGCGGGAACTGGCGCGCCGGGGCGACGTGACGCTGCTGACGGCGTCCAAGTCGCCCGCGGAGAGCCACGCTTCCGTGCTGCTCCGGCTCCTCGACGGGTCGTGAGGAACCGCGGCCGCCGCCGGGGACGCGCCGCTCAGGCCGTCTGCCGTGCCGCGGCCCGGCCCGCCGCGCGCCCGGAGAACAGGCAGCCGCCGAGGAAGGTGCCCTCCAGCGCGTTGTACCCGTGCACCCCTCCCCCGCCGAAGCCGGCCACCTCGCCGGCCGCGTAGAGACCCTCGACGGGCGTGCCGTCGGCGCCGAGGGCGCGGGAGTCGAGGTCGGTCTGGATGCCGCCGAGCGTCTTGCGGGTGAGGACGTGCAGCTTGACGCCGATCAGCGGGCCCGCCGCCGGGTCGAGGATGCGGTGCGGGGCGGCGACCCGGCCGAGTCGGTCGCCGATGTAGCGGCGGGCGTTGCGGATGCCCTGGATCTGGGCGTCCTTGGCGTAGGGGTTGGCCAGCTGGAGGTCGCGGGCCTCGATCTGGCGCCGGATGGAGGCGGCGTCCAGGAGCGGCTTGTCGGTGAGCCCGTTCATCCGGTCGACGAGCTGCTCCAGGTTCGGCGCCGTCACGAAGTCGGCGCCCTCGCGCAGGAAGGCGTCCACCGGACCGGGCGCGCCCTTGCCGAGGACGCGTTCGCGCAGGAAGCCGGCGCGGTCCTTGGCGGTGATGTCCGGGTTCTGCTCGGAGCCGGAGAGCGCGAACTCCTTCTCGATGATCTTCTGGGTGAGGATGAACCACGAGTGGTCGTGGTCCGCGAGGCCGTCGGCGGTGCGCAGGTGACGCAGGGTGCCGAGGGTGTCGTAGCCGGGCAGGCAGGGTTCGGGCAGCCGGCGGCCCAGGGCGTCGAACCACATCGAGGAGGGGCCGGGCAGGATGCGGATGCCGTGTCCGGGCCAGATCGGGTCCCAGTTGCGCACGCCCTCGGTGTAGTGCCACATCCGGTCGCGGTTGACCAGGCGGGCGCCCGCCTCGGCGCTGATGTCCAGCATCCGCCCGTCGACGTAGGCGGGCACGCCGGTGACCATCTCGGCGGGCGGGGTGCCCAGGCGTTCGGGCCAGTGGCGGCGGACGACGTCGTGGTCGCCCCCGATGCCTCCGGAGGTGACGATCACGGCCCGGGCGGCGAGTGCGAACTCGCCGACGGCGTCGCGGTTGGAGGCGACGCCGCGGGGCGAGCGGTCCTCGGCGAGGACGGTGCCCCGGACGCCGCGCGC
>MUMD01000256.1 GCA_002155895.1 Streptomyces rochei | reverse complement strand
GTCCCAGACCAGCCTGGACCCCCCGCCCACCTCGGCGGCGGCCTCCTCGCGAGGAGTCTCGTCCAGCACCTCCAGCGCCAGCACCCGCCACGCCCCGGCCCGGAACGCCTCGCCGACCGTCCGCCCCTCCAGCTGCGGATGCCCCGCCACCCGCACCGCCGCGAACAGCAGCACCCGTCGTTCGACGGGGATCGCCCCCAGGATCTGGCGGCCCATCATCGCCCCGGCGAACGCCGGCGCGGACAGGTGCGTCACGCTGCGGCTGCGGGTCAGTGCCCCGGGGTGCGCCGCGCGCAGGGTCCGGTACACGGCGGTCGCGAAGTCGTCGTCGTACAGCCGCAGCACCACCCGCAGCCGCGACCGCACGGAGCGGGCGTACAGCACCGCCTCCAGATTGGTGGTGTCGACGCTGGTCAGCGCGAGCAGGGAGTGCGCCCGGTGGATCTTGGCGGCCTCCAGGACCCCCTCCTGAGTGACGTCCCCGAGCACCACCGGCACCCGCAGCCGCCGTGCCGTCGCCATGCCCCGCGCCTCGGGATCGGCCTCGACGCACACCACGGGGATGTCCATCTCCCGCAGCCGGGTCAGCACCCGCGTACCGATCTTGCCGAGACCCAGCAGGACCACGTGTCCGCCCAGCCCGCGCGGCGGCTTGCGCAGGGCGGTCGCGCTGCGGAAGGTCCCCAGGGCCTCCAGCACGGCGGCGAGCAGCACCGGCAGCAGCAGCAGACCGACGAAACCGGAGAGCAGTTGCAGCACCTGCCGCCCGGTGTCCTCGTTGTGCGCGGGCTCGTTGATGGCGAACAGGTCGAGCAGCGTCACGTACGTGGCGTGCAGCGGATGGTCCCCGGTGACCACCATCAGCGCCACGGCGAGCGCGACCACGCACGCCCCCAGGCCCGCCAGCGACCACCGCAGCCGCCGCGAGAACAGCTCGCCGAACGGCGGTACACCGGCCCGAGCGGCGGGCAGCGGCGGACCGGAGTACGACACCTGCTCCAGGACGACCGTGCCGCGCCCGGTGGCCGCCTCCACCGCCGCCGCGTCCGGCAGCAGTTGCGGAGCCTGGTCGCCGCTGCCCTCCGAACCGTCGGCGCCGGCCGGGTCGTTGCTCGTCGCGGACAGCAGGGCCAGCGTGCACAGCCCGGGGTCGGCGACCTCGCCGGGACGCGGCGGCTGCCGCTCCACCGCACGCAGCAGCAGCCCGTCCGTCTCCACGACCTTGCTGGTGCCGACGAGCGCCGTCGCCGCCAGCGCGGGCGCGGCCGTGTCCGCGTCCGACAGCACGGTCGTGGACGTCCCGGCACCGTCCAGCCCCGCGTCCCGCGCGTCACCGGTGGCCAGCGCGGCGCTCTGGTCGAGCAGCTCCTCGATGTGCCGGCCCAGCCGCCGGTTGTACAGGCGCAGCACCAGGCGCAGGCGCGGGTTGAGCCGGCGCGCGGCCAGGGCGGCGCGGATGTTGGTCTCGTCGTCGTCGTACACCAGGGCCAGCGCGGCGGCCCGGTCGACACCGGCCCGCGTGAGCACCTCGTCGGTCGGCTCGGCGGCCTCCAGCTCACGGCCGCCGTCCGGTTCGCCCCCGCCGGGGTCGCCGGTGCCGGAGCGGCTGACGGCCGCGCTGACCCTGTCCAGCAGCGCCGCCGAGGCCGCGCGGGCCCGCCCGACCGCCGGCCGGGACACGCCGCGCCCGGAGGGCGGGACGACGAGCGTGACCTGCTCGCGGTAGACACCGCGCAGTTCGGCGGCGAGGCGGTGCGCCAGCCCGTCGTCACCGCACACCACCATGTGCGCGTACGTGCCGTCCCGCCCGGCCTGGTTCGGAACGCTTCCCGACGTCCGGGTCGCGGACCGGGGCGCGGCCCTGGTGGAAGTACCGGCCGATGTCCGGGTCGAAGCCCCGGTCGAGGTCCCGCTCGACGCCCCCGTTGAAGTCCCCATTTGAAGAAGGACAGTACCGACACGACCCCCGGTTCCGGGAGCGGCCGAGGAGATCGCGATGAGCCGGAGGGCGGCATAAAAGACGCGTTAAGACTGCCGGAACACGGCAATGACAGCGGCGTCCGCCGAATGTGAACATCTGTCTCACCGAAGCTCAGCGACGGGCGAGAGGGGGAAGCACGATGGCCTGGTTTCTCGGGCTGGGTATCACGGGGGTCGTGCTGCTCGCCCTGTCGCTGGTCTTCGACGGAGTGCTGGAAGGCGCGTTCGGGGGAGCGCTGGACGGTCTCCTGGAGGGGTGGCTGTCGCTGCCGGTCATCGCCGGGTTCACGGCGATGACCGGCTTCGCCGGCACCATCGCCCTCGGCACCGGCTGGACCGGCCCCGCGGGCGCCGCCGGGGCCGGTGCCGTCGCCGGCGTGGGGGCCGGCTGGCTCACGTACCGCTTCAGCCGCGCGCTGATGCGCGACGGGACCGCCGTCACACCCCGTACGGACGATCTGCTCGGCACGTCCGGCAAGGTCGTGACCGCCATTCCCGCCGACGGCTTCGGCGAGGTGCTGCTCCGGCTGGCGGGCCAGCCGCTGAAGTGCGCGGCGCGCAGCGCGGAGCCGGTGGCGCGGGGCACCGAAGTGTGGGTCGAGGCGGTGCCGACCGGTACGTCGGTCGTGGTCCGCCCCGTGGACCGCTGAACGGTCCCGCACACCCTCCTCCCCGGCCCTGCACTTGCTCTTGCCGTTGCACCTGTTCCTGTTCGTCCGTTCCTCTCTGTTCCTCTCTGTGATTCGGGGGCGTTGCCATGAGTCCTGTCGTCATCGCGGTGCTGGGAGTCGTCGTACTCCTGGTGCTGCTCGCGCTGGTGGTGGTCAGCCGGTACAAGGTGGCCGGCCCGAGCGAGGCGTTCATCGTCACGGGGCGGCGCGGCAAGAAGTCCACCGATCCGGAGACGGGCCGCGTCTTCACCGACAACAGCGGCCAGAAGGTCGTGGTCGGCGGCGGCGTGTTCGTCGTGCCGTTCGTGCAGCAGCGGTTCACGCTCGACCTCTCCTCGCGCCACATCCCGGTCGCCGTGCGCGGCGCGGTGACGCTGCGCGGGGTGAAGGCCAACCTCGAAGGCGTCGCCATCGTCAAGGTCGGCGGCACGGAGGACGCGATCCGCGCGGCGGCGCAGCGGTTCCTGATGCAGCAGGACGGCATCGTCGGCTTCACCCAGGAGGTGCTGTCGGGCGCGCTGCGCGCGATCGTCGGCCGGATGTCCGTGGAGGACGTGATCCGGGACCGGGCCGCCTTCGCCGGCCAGGTCGCCGAGGAGGCGGAGGCGAGCCTGTCCGGGCAGGGCCTGGTCCTCGACGCCTTCCAGATCCAGGACATCACCACCGAGGGCTCCTACCTGGAGGACCTGGGACGTCCCGAGGCGGCGCGGGCCAAGCAGGAGGCCGACATCGCCGAGGCGGTGGCCCGGCGGGCGGCCGAGCAGGCGCGGCTGAAGGCCGAGGAGGAGATCGCGGTCGCGCAGCGGACCCTCTACCTGAAGCAGGCCGAGATCAAGGCCGAGACCGACCAGGCCGCGGCGCGCGCCAACGCGGCCGGACCGCTCGCCGAGGCCGCCCGCCAGCAGGACATCCTCGCCGAGCAGGAGAAGGTCGCCGAGCGGCAGGCCGCGCTGAAGGACCGCCAGCTCGACACCGAGGTCCGCAAGCCGGCCGACGCCAAGCGGTACGAGGCCGAGCAGGAGGCGGAGGCCCGCCGGGTGGCGCGGGTCAAGCAGGCGGAGGCCGACCGGGCGGCCGAGATCGCGGGCGCCCAGGCCGAGGCCGAGCGGGCCCGGCTCACCGGTGAGGGCGAGAAGCAGCGGCGCAGCGCGCTGGCCGAGGCGGGGGCCATCGAGGGCCTCAAGCAGGGTGAGGCCGAGCGGTCCCGGCGTGCGGCGATCGCCGAGGCGGTACGGCTGGAGGGCGAGGCGGAGGCCGCCGCGATCGCTGCCAAGGGCGCGGCCGAGGCCGAGGCGATGGAGAAGAAGGCCGACGCCTTCGAGCGGTACGGCGACGCCGCCGTGATCCAGATGCTGGTCGAGGCGCTGCCGCAGGTGGTCGCCAAGGCGTCCGAGCCGCTGTCGGCCGTGGACAAGATGACCGTCATCTCCACGGACGGCGCGAGCCGCCTGTCCCGCACGGTCGCCGACAACGTGGCGCAGGGCATGGAACTGCTCGGCTCGACCACGGGCGTCGACCTGGCGGCCCTGCTGAAGAACCTCACGGCGAAGGGCGCCGAGGAGCCGCGTCCCGCTCCCGACCAGCGCAACGGCAAGGTCGAGATCACCGGCTGACCCGAGGCCGGGACGATCCGGCGGGCCCGCTCAGATCTCCTGGGCGGGCCAGCCCAGCAGCCGGGCGCCGATGACCGCGGTCTGCAGGGTGTAGCGGTGCACGGGGTCGGCCGGATTGGCCCCGGTCAGCTGGTGGATGCGGTCCAGCCGGTAGGTGAGCGCCCGGACGCTGAGCGTCAGGCGCCGGGCGGCCTCGGCCGCGGTGCAGCCGGCGTCGAAGTACGCCTCCAGGGTCCGCAGCAGCGGTTCGGCCCCGCCGCGGGCCCCGCGCAGCGGCCCCAGCACGCTCAGCACCAGGTCGGCCATGGCCTGCCGGTCGCGGGTGAGCACCGGGTAGACGAGCAGGTCGGCGGCGCGCAGCACCGGCTCGTCCAGCTCCAGCCGCTCGGCGAGTTCCAGGGTGCTCAGTGCCTCCTCGTAGCTGTGCACCACGCCGCCCGCGCCGCTCTGGGGGCGCCCGATGGCCACCCGGCTGCCGTCCGTGGCGGCGTACGCCTGCTTGGCGAAGAAGGCGAGGATCTCGTCCTGGTCGCCGGGCGCGATGCAGATGAGCTGCCCGTTCTTGGTGGTGATCAGGATGCGGCGGTCGCCGAAGCGGGAGATGAGCGCGCTCTCCACGAACCGGGTGACCGGGGCGGTGTCGTCGTACGCCTCGGGCCCCTCGGCCACCGCGACGGCGTGGGCGCGGGAGAGGACCAGCCCGAAGCGCTCGGCGCGTTCCGCGAGGCGGCCCAGGTCGCTGCGGCCGTAGAGCAGGTCGTCGATGAACTCGCGCCGCGCGGCCTCCTCCTGCCGTACCGCCAGTCGCTGCGCGCGCTCGTACCCCTCGGCGAAGGCGTCGACGGCCTGGGTGACGGCGGCCAGCACGCTGTCGGCGACGCCGGCGCCGGACGTGCCGCCGGGCCAGGAGGCGCGGGTGGCGTCCAGGTGCAGCCGCACCAGAGCGCGCAGGCTGTGTCCCGCCTCCGCGGCCCGTTCCCCGAGGAGCCGCCGTTCCTCCAGCTCGTCGCGGGTCAGCCGACGTCCGGTGCCGGCGACCTGGGCGAGTATCGCGGCGTACCCGTCCAGGTAGGTCTCCTGCGGCTCCGCCTGCTGCTCGGTCTGCTGGTCCGTCACCCCGTGCCTCCCCCCGCCGGTCACGCCCGGTGCGCGGTCTCGGCAACGTGAGGGTAGTCAGGGCTGCCGGGACCCGGCAACGCGGCCGAGCGGTACCGCTGTTCGGGGTCGGCGCGGTCGGGTCTCAGGGCCGCTGGTAGGGGTGCTGCGGCGACTGCCCGTACGGCTGTGCGCCGGAACTGCCCGGGCCACCGCTCACGGCCTGCCGCTGCATCTGGTCCGCCTGTTCCTTGCTCACCTGCTGCTCCGCGCCGCAGAAGGTGCACTGGGTCAGGTACTTCGTCGAGAAGGGGAACAGCGGCACGAAGAACAGCGTGAACTTGTTGACCCGCTTCCTGAGCGTGTGCGCGGAGGGATTGCCGCACCGGCCGCACACCAGCGTCAGTATCGCGAGCTGGTAGAGGTATCCCTTGGTGCCGAAGATGATCACGAGCGGGTCCTTCCGGGTCGGCGCCCGAGGGCGCGCGTGGCACGCAGATCTTCTCCCAGACTGCGCCCGGAAGGGGGCTCGGAGCCACTCGCGCCCGGCACCGGCCCGGCGTCACTCCTCGTCGTCCGCGTCCCCGGCCTCGTGGCGCAGCAGGTCACCGGGCTGGCATTCGAGGACGACGCAGAGCGCGGCGAGCGTGGTGAAGCGGACCGCCTTGGCGCGGCCGTTCTTGAGCACCGCCAGGTTGGCGGGGGTGATGCCGACGCGCTCGGCCAGCTCGCCCACGGACATCTTGCGCTTGGCCAGCATCACGTCGATGTCCACGACGATCGGCATCAGATCACCTCGGCCAGCTCGGCCCGCATCCGCGCCGCCTCGATGTCGCGCGCGACGGCCTGGGCGAGCAGCATCCGCAGGACGAGCACGACGAGCGCGACGCCCAGGACGGCCACGACGACCCCGCCCAGCATGAGCACGATGCCCGGGGCGACGGCCTCGCCCGGCGCGAGGACGACCCCGAGGGCGCACACCAGGAGCGCGGCCGCGACGAAGGCGCCGATCACGATGTGCACGTAGCGGAAGGCCCCGAGCGAGAAGACGGTGCCCCGCCGCACCATGGTCACCAGCCGCCACACGCAGACCAGCACCACCTCGGCCGCCGCGGCCCCGGCCACGACGATCAGGAACACCGGCGTCCGCACCGACGCCAGCGCGGCGTCGGGGTCGGCGGTCCCGGCCACCAGCAGCCAGATCAGCACCCCCTGGAGGCACGCCGCCCCGGCGAGCAACACCACCAGCACACCGCGCAGCGCGAGCGTCATCAGCTGCCCCATCACCCCTCCTGCAATCGAACCACGATGGAAATCTATCGAGAAACGATAGCTCAGGCAAGCCGTGCAGGGCCCGCGGTGTCGTCGGCCCGGTTCGGGGCACCGAGTACGTCACGGAGCCGTGTCGAGCGGGAGCGGTCAGTCATGGCGGTGGCGCAGGAACCCGGTGTCGGTGTCACGAAGGCGGCGGAACCCGTCGTGCCGCCGGTCGGTTCCCACAACGAGTGGGACCCGCTGGAGGAGGTCGTCGTCGGACGGCTGGAGGGCGCGACGATCCCCTCCGACCATCCGGTCGTGTCCTGCAACGTCCCCCCGTGGGCGGCCCGCCTGCAGGGGCTGGCCGCCGGGTTCCGCTACCCGCGCTTCCTGATCGAGCGGGCCCAGGAGGAGTTGGACGGGTTCATCGCCCTGCTGGAGTCCCTCGGCGTCACGGTCACCCGCCCCGAGGCGGTCGACCACCGGCGGCGCTTCGGCACCCCGGACTGGTCGTCCCGGGGCTTCTGCAACACCTGCCCGCGCGACTGCCTCCTGGTGATCGGCGACGAGATCATCGAGACCCCGATGGCCTGGCCGTGCCGCTACTTCGAGACCCACTCCTACCGTCCGCTCCTCAAGGACTGGTTCCGCCGCGGCGGACGCTGGACCGCCGCCCCCAAGCCCCAGCTCACCGACGAGCTGTTCGACCCGGACTTCCGCATCCCGAAGCCGGGCGAGCCGATCCGCCACATCCTCACCGAGTTCGAGCCGGTCTTCGACGCCGCGGACTTCGTCCGCGCCGGACGCGACCTCTTCGTCACCCGCAGCAACGTCACCAACCGCACGGGCGTCGAGTGGCTGCGCCGCCACCTCGGCCCCGGCTACCGCGTCCACGAGATCGAGAGCCGCTGCCGCACGCCCATGCACATCGACACGACGTTCATGCCGCTGGCGCCCGGCAAGGTGCTGATCAACCCGGAGTACGTCGACCCCGACCGGCTGCCCGACGCCCTCGCCTCCTGGGACGTCCTGACCGCCCCGGAGCCCGACCCGATCCCCGACCGCATGCTCAGGGTCACCTCGATGTGCGGGAAGTGGCTCAGCATGAACGTCCTCGTGATCGACGGCGAGCGGGTGATCGCCGACCGGCACCACACCGGCATGCTGCGCGCCCTGGAACGCTGGGGCTTCGAGCCGGTCCCCTGCGACCTCCTCCACTACGCGCCGTTCGGCGGCTCGTTCCACTGCGCGACCCTCGACGTCCGGCGCCGCGGCACGCTGCAGTCGTACTGCGAATGACCTCCCCTCCGGGGGCCTTCCCGCGGCCACGGGCTACAGGTCCCGTACGCCCGCATCTGGGTGCCGTACCGGATGGTGCGCGCCGCTGTGGCCCGGCGACCCTGGAACGGAGCCGCTTCCCCGGACCGGTCGGGGGAGAACCGGCCACGCATACGCGGCGGCGCCCCTTCGCCCTGGTGCGACCGTGGCGTTCCCACCCCGCGAGGAGAGCAGATGGCCCGCCCGACCGACCGCGTCGCCCGTACCGGGCCCCGCGCCGGGAGGAGGACACCGTGCCCGGATCCGACGACCACCGACTCACCGAGATCGAGCACCACCTGCACCGCGACGACCCCCGTTTCGCCGAGGCCCTGGACGCGGGACTTCCCCGCCGGCCGCGCGAGTACCACCCCCCGCGTGTCTGGCTGCTGCTCGCCGTCGCACTGGCGGTGCTGGGCACGGGCCTGTTCCTCGCCCACGGCCTGCTCATCGCCACCGGCCTGGTCCTGGCCGGCGTCGCCGCGGAACTCCTCGACCCCCACCGCCG
>MUMD01000255.1 GCA_002155895.1 Streptomyces rochei | reverse complement strand
GTGTGGGGGCGGTGAAGGGGGCAACGGCGTTACGGGGCAAAAGGTGTTAAGGGGATGGATGTCGCGGTGGCCTGCTCACGCGGGCCTTCGACGGTGTCGGCGGTAGTCCATAAGATCTCTGTAGGCTCAGCACATCCCTCATACCGGACGCTTCCGCGTCCTCCCCGACACGGCCCACGACCCAGGACACCGCCCATGCCGCGACGCCGCACCTCAAGCTCCGCAAGCTCGACGGCTCCCTCGGCGGCACCGAGGAACCGGACGCCGCAGCCGGTGCGGGTGCGGCGGCGGTCGTTCGGGGACTTCGTCAAGGCGTTCCTCGCCTTCGTCGTGCTGCTCGTCCTGGTCGTCGGGGTGCCCCTCGCGCTGGCCACCCAGATCGGCTGGCCGCTGCCCGACGGGGCGCCGGGTCTGGACTGGCTGCAGCGTGAGATCACCGTCAAGACCTTCCTCAACATCCTGACCGTCGTCGTCTGGTTCGCCTGGGCGCAGTTCACCGCCTGCGTGCTCGTCGAGGTCAAGGCCGCGCTGTCCGGCGTCGGGGTGCCGGGGCGGGTGCCGGGGTCCGGGCCCAGCCAGCTGCTCGCCCGGCAGCTCGTCGCCGCGCTGCTGCTGGTCGGCGCCACCGCGGCCAGCCTCACACCGGGGCTGTCGCAGCTCGGGCAGAGCATGGAGGGGAACCAGAAGCCCTCCGTGGCGGCGGCGCAGCAGACGCCGGGGATCTTCGCGCAGCAGCAGGAGCAGGCCGCCGGGACGGCGAGCGCCCTCGCCGAGCAGGCCGGTCAGGCAGCCGCCCGCGCCGACGGCGGCTCGGCCGCGCACGGCGACACGAAGTACTACCGGATCCAGCCTCCCGAAGGCCGTCACCACGACTCCCTCTGGGAGATCGCCGACCGGCACCTCGGCGACGGGCGCCGGTACAAGGAGATCTTCGAGCTCAACAAGGACCGCGTGCAGCCGGACGGGTCCAAACTGTCCGAGGCCAGCCTCATCCGGCCCGGCTGGATCATGGAGATGCCCGGCGACGCCCGCGGCGGCGAGCTGGTCGAGATGCCCGACGAGGCGCCGAACGTCTCCGAGCAGGTGCGGCAGCAGATCAGCGACTACGCCCGGACCGGCGACCACGCGCAGGGCGGCGGCGGTTCCGGGGCCCAGGGCGGCGGTTCCGGTGCCCACGGCGGCGGCGACAACGCCCAGGTCTCCCTCCCCGAGCAGCGGCCCGCGCCCGCCACTCCCGCGACGCCCGCCCCCAGTGCCGGGCAGGAGCACGCCGCCACCCCGGCGGCGGCCGACCACTCCTTCGGTCTCCCCGAGGCCCTCCTCACCGCCCCGCTCCTCGCCGCCGGTCTCCTCGGCGCCCTCGGACGCCGGCGCCGGCAGGCGCTGTGGCAGTCGGCGCTCGGCAGCGTCGGCGGGCGGCGCGGCATGGAGCCGCCCACACCGACCGGGGACGCCCAGGACGTGCAGGACGCGCTGCTCGTCGGCGCCGACCCCGAGGGCGTACGCCTGCTGGACCGCGCGCTGCGCGGGCTCGCCGCCGCGCTCACCGCCGAGTCGCGGCCCCTGCCCGTCGTGTACGCGGCCTGGATGGGCGGCAACGGCGATCTGCACCTCCAGCTCGCCCAGCCCGCCGGGAAGCCGCCGGCGCCCTGGCAGCTCGGGCAGGACCAGACCTTCTGGATGCTGGCCCGCGCCGACGCCGAGCGGTACGAGGACGCCGACACCGCCGCCCCGTACCCCGGACTCGTCAGCCTCGGCACCATGGACGACTCCCGCCTGCTGCTGAACCTGGAGTCGGTGCCCGGCATCGTCTCGCTCGGCGGCACCGAGGCAGACCGGACCGCCGTCTTCGCGTCGGTCGCCGCCGAACTGGCCACCAACGGCTGGTCGGACCGCATGACCATCACGCTCGTCGGCTTCGGGGAGGACCTGACGCCGCTCGCGCCCAACCGCATCCGCCACCTCGACGGCTTCGAGGACCTCTTCGAGACCATGTCGGCCGAGACCCGGCAGCGGCGCGGCGCGCTCGGCGCCGCCGGCCACGACTCCGTGCTCACCGGCCGCACCGGACCCGCCCAGCACACGCGGTGGGCCCCGCACCTGGTCCTGCTCGCGACCCAGCCCTCCGACGAGGACGCCCTGCGCCTCGCCGAACTCGCCGCCGACGCCGGCCGGCTCGGCATCGGCTACCTCGTCGGCACCGAGGGCACCGACCTGCCGGGTGCCGCCTGGGAGATGCGGATCACCGGCGAGGGCAAGCTGCTCGCGCCGCTCCTCGGACTGGAGCTGGAGGCCCAGACGCTGCCGGCCGCCCAGCGGCGGGCCGTCGTCGAGCTGTTCACGGACGCCGACCCGGAGCACGGACCGGGTGGGTCCGACGGGCCCGGCGGTGCGTCCGGGACGGCCAACACCCCGCCCTTCCTCGTCGACATCAGCGAGCAGGGACGGCCCGCGGTGTACGCCCGCCTCGTCGGGTCGTACGAGATCATCGGTCTGGACGCGCCCGACGACGACCGCAGCGCCCTGCTCCACGAGGCGCTGGCGCTGCTGTTGCTCCACCGGGAGGGCGTCCACCCGCGCGTGCTGTCCTCCGCGCTGTGGCCGCGCGGCGTGACGGCGGACGTGCGCGATGCCCTCCTGGAGCGGCTGCGGGCCTGGCTCGGCACCGATCCCGACGGCACCCCGCGGCTCGCCACCGACGCCACCGGACGGCTCACCCTCGCCAAGTCCGTCGTCTCCGACCTCGACGTCCTGCGCTCCCTCTACTACGAGGCCACGCAGGGGCGGGGCGTCGGCAGCCGCCAGGTGCGCGGGCGGCTGCTCACCGACGCGCTGGTGCTGGTGCGCGGGCCGCTGCTCGCCGACCGGCCCGAGGGGCGTTACCGCTGGCTCACCCACGAGATCATCGACGCCCAGCTCCCGCTGCTCGTCGCGGACACCGGCCTCGCGCTCTCCGAGTTTCACCTGGAGAAGGACCGCGCGGAGAAGGCCATCGAGGCGCTGAACGCGGCCCTGCGCACCGCCCCCGCCGACGAGCGCCTGTGGCACGAGCTGCTGCGCGCCACGCACGCCACCGGCGACCCCGACCGGCTGCGCGCCCTCGCCGCCGACCTCGTCGGCCGCAGCGGAGCGCGCGGTGTGCCGCCGCGTACCGAGGCGCTGCTGGACGAACTGCTGCCCACCTGGCGCGACGGCGTCGCGGCGGCGGGATGAGCCTCGACCTCCTGGTCGTCCTCGTCGCCGTGGTCTGGGGCGCGGTGACGGGGGCGCTGCTGCCGCGGGCCGCCTACCGCTTCTCCGCCCCTTCGGGGGAGGCGTGGCGTGACCGGTGTCCACGGGACCACGCGGTCCCGGGCTGGCTCGGGCGGGCCCGGTGCGGGCAGTGCCCGGCCGGACAGGCGCCCTACGGCCCCCGCGCCGTCCCCCTCGCCGCCGTCACCGCCCTCGTCTGCGCCGCCCTCGCCGCCGCCACCGGCACCCGTCCGGAGGTGGCGGTCTGGCTGCTGCTCGCCCCGGTCGGCGTGCTGCTCGCCGTCGTCGACCTGCGCGTACGGCGACTGCCCGACCCCCTCACTCTGCCGCTCGCCGGCGCCGCGCTCGTCCTCCTCGGCCTCACCGCGCTGGTGCCCGAGCACGCGGGGGAGTGGACCACCGCCCTGCTGGGCGCCCTCGCCCTCGGCGGCGGTTACGGAGTGCTCTTCCTGATCAACCCGGCCGGTATGGGCTTCGGCGACGTCAAGCTCGCCCTCGGCGCGGGCGCCGTCCTCGGCTGGTACGGCTGGGCGACGGTCATGCTCGGCACCTTCGCCGGTTTCCTGCTCGGCGCGCTCTACGGAGGTGCCCTCGTCGTGGCCCGCCGGGCGGGGCGCAAGACGGCCATCCCGTTCGGGCCGTTCCTGATCGCGGGCGCCTTCCTCGGCGTGCTCGCGGGGGCCTACGCGGCCTGAGGATCAGCGCCGGAAAGGGCTGGCGTAGGCTGGCCTGGTCCGTCCACAACCCTTACGAACCTTGCGAAAGGGACGCCGGTGACCGAGAAGGCCGACCTTCAGCCCATCCTCGACCGCGCCGCCGCCGGTGGGCGGATCTCCCCCGAAGAGGCGCTCGACCTCTACCGGGACGCCCCGCTGCACGCGCTGGGCGCCGCCGCCGACGCCGTACGCCGGCGCAGGTACGCCGGTACCGAGCACATCGCGACGTACATCATCGAGCGCAACATCAACTACACGAACGTGTGCGTCACGGCGTGCAAGTTCTGCGCCTTCTACGCGGCCCCCAAGGACACCAAGAAGGGCTGGACCCGCGACCTCGACGACATCCTGCGCCGCTGCGCGGAGACGGTCGAGCTGGGCGGCACGCAGATCATGTTCCAGGGCGGCCACCACCCGGACTACGGCGTCGAGTACTACGAGAAGCACTTCGCCGCCATCAAGAAGGAGTTCCCCGAGCTGGTCATCCACAGCCTGGGGGCGAGCGAGGTCGAGCACATGGCGCGGATCTCGAAGGTGTCGGTCGAGGAGGCGATCCAGCGCATCCACGCGGCCGGACTGGACTCCTTCGCCGGGGCCGGGGCGGAGCTGCTGCCCGAGCGCCCGCGCAAGGCCATCGCGCCGCTCAAGGAGTCCGGCGAGCGCTGGCTGGAGATCATGGAGATCGCCCACAACCTGGGCGTGGAGTCCACGTCGACCATGCTCATGGGCACCGGCGAGACCAACGCCGAGCGCATCGAGCACCTGCGCATGATCCGGGACGTGCAGGACCGCACCGGCGGCTTCCGCGCCTTCATCCCGTACACGTACCAGCCGGAGAACAACCACCTGAAGGGCCGCACGCAGGCCACGCTCTTCGAGTACCTGCGGATGATCGCCATCGCCCGGATCTTCCTCGACAACGTCGCCCACATCCAGGGTTCGTGGCTCACCACCGGCAAGGAGGTCGGCCAGCTCTCCCTGCACTACGGTGCCGACGACCTCGGCTCGATCATGCTGGAGGAGAACGTCGTCTCCTCCGCGGGCGCCAAGCACCGGTCCAACCGGCTGGAGATCATCGACCTGATCCGCAAGGCGGGGCGCGTCCCGGCGCAGCGGGCGACGACGTACGAGCACCTGGTCGTGCACGACGACCCGGCGAACGACCCCGTCGACGAGCGCGTCGTCTCCCACATCTCGTCCACGGCCATCGCGGGCGGCACGGCGCATCCCGAGCTGAAGCTGCTCGCCTCCAACTGAGGCCGTCGTGCTGACGATCCACGTCTGTGACGCCTCGCCCGAGACGGCCGTGCTGGTCGACGGCGCGCTGCTCGCCGCCGTCGGCCCGTACGAGGCACTGGCCGCCGACCACCCGCGGGCGCGGGTGCGCCGGTGGCCCGGCATCCTGACGCCCGGACTGCTCAACCCGTACGGCCCGGAACTGCTGGAGCGGGCGTACCACCCGGACCCGCGCGAGGCGGACCGGCTGGGCACCGAGCCGATCTTCGGGGAGCGCGCGCTCGCCCTCCTCGGTGCGAACCCGTCCGCGCGGGGCGCCAGCGCGCGCCGAGGGGTACAGCGCCTGCTGGCGCACGGAACGGTCGCCGTCGCCGGTGAGCTGCGCGGGCGTGCGGCGCTGGACGCGGTGCGCGGGGCGGGGCTCGCCCTGGCGGCGCGTCCGGCCGCGCTGCCCGGGCCCGCGTCCTTCTCGCCGGTCCCGCTGGTGCTACTGCCCGGGCTCGCTGCGGGAAGTCCCGCCCGGTTCGCGGTGTTCGACGTACCCGACCGGGCCGCGCTCGTCCGGGACGGCGCGGCCACGTGCGTGGCCACCGTCGTGGGCGGTCGTCTGGTGTACCGGGGGCGCTGAGCGCGCACGCAGGACGTGGCCCGGTCCGGCCGGCTCTCCCCGGACGCCGCCGGGACGCCGCCCGGAGGCCGCCGGGACGCCGCCCGGACGCTAGGAACCGAACGCCTCCCCGAACGCCCCGTCCTCCTGCTCCACGCCGCTGCACGTGGTGAGTTCGTCCCCGGCCGCGGCGTCGTCGCCGCACTGCCGGTCCCGGAAGGCCGCCCACACCGACACCCACGCGATGCCCTTCTCGTCGGCGAAGGCCCGGACCTCGGCGGCGTCCGCGAGGGTGAAGGTCTCGCCGGCGACGTCGTTGACGCCGAGCATCGAGGTGAGCGCCATGCCCCGCCAGGCGTCCGCGTCCGAGGTGCCGAAGACGTCCATGAGCTGCGTGTGCGCCGCTTCGGCCGAGGCGAGGGCGTACGCGCCCATGTCACCGTCGTAGGACTCGCCGTAGTTCATGGTCATGAGGTTGACCGTGGAGACGTGCACGCCGTGGTCGTTGGCGGACGCCAGGAGGGACAGGGAGTCGGCGTCCAGGCCCGTCGGCATCACCGGCAGGGTGAAGGAGACCTCCAGGTCGTCGCGTTCCTCCCGCAGCAGCGCGATCGCCTCCGAGCGCAGGGCGACGGAGTCCGAGTCGGTCAGGTCGTCGCCCTCGATGTCGAAGTCGGCCCGGGTGGCGCCGGCCGCGTCCAGGGCCGCGCCGTACGCGTCCGCCAGGGAGGAGGCGCTGTCGCAGACCGCCGCCAGCTCCGTGCCGGAGGCCCCGCCGAAGGAGACGCGGACCTCGGCACCCGACGCCCTCAGCTCGGTGAGGCGCGAGGCGACGGAGGCGTCGTCGATGTCCTGGACGCCGTTCCAGCGGGGGACGCAGTCCTCGCCGGAGGAGATGACGAACGCCAGGTTGTACGTCGCCGGGGAGCCGGCCGCGTCGGTCGCGGAGGCGGTGGTGGCGCTGACGTAGGGGGCGTAGGCGGTGGCCGGCCCGGACGACCCGGACGACCCGGACGGTGCGGAGGCGGTCTCGTCCACCGTGCCGCCGTCGTCCTGCCCGGCACAGCCCGCGGTGGCCAGGGCGAGCAACAGGGCGCACCCGGCCGCCGCCTTCCGGTATGCCCTCATGTGCGACACGCTCCCGTTCTCGTCGTCGGACGAGTGAACCTGTCACGCGTTGCTGGGTCTTTCCTGAGGAAAAGGGCCGGGATACCGCCGTCTCACAGGGCGCGGACAGGCTGCGCCGCGTTTCACCGGAATCTCATACCGAGGTCCGAGTTCGCGGCAGGCAAGGCTCCCTAACGTCCGGGGAATGCATTCCGAGCCTGCCTTCGAATCCCGCGCCGCCGTCGGCGAGAGGCCCCCGCGCGGACGCCGTCGCACACGCGGCCACGGGGCCGGGGAAGGGCCCGTGTTCGTCGACAACTCCGGCCGACGGGCCCGGCTGCTGCGCCGGCTGGGCCTCCTGCTCGGGGCGGTGTGCGTCGGCTACGCGGCCGTCCTCGGCCTCGCCTTCCTGGGCATCGGCACCTCGCTCAACCCGTCGTCGCTGCTGCCCTTCGGCGGCGGACAGGACGGCGGCGGCCCGGCGCCCGGAGGCGGCCCGGGCCCCCAGGGCGGCGCCCTGCCCACCGGCGCCCCGCCCACGGGTGCCGCGCTCACCGGTG
>MUMD01000254.1 GCA_002155895.1 Streptomyces rochei | reverse complement strand
GAGCCATCTCCTGCGGCGGGCGGGGGCGGGGGCGGTGGCACGCGAAGCCATCGCGTCCTCCTCTGAGTCCGGGCGCAGCCCAACGGCTGTGAGGGGAAGGGGAGTTCAGAGTCCCGCCTTTTCACTTCCGTGCCAAGGGTGTACGGGCGTCCCCGCGGTGAAGCCCGGCCCAACAGTTGATCACGCGTCACACCGGATCGTCGGGAAGGTCCGCGGCCGACTCCTCGGGAGCCAGGTCCGNNGCGGCCCGCAGCAGCGCCGCCAGCTCGTCGCGCTCGGCCGCGCTCCAGCCGGTGCCGACCCCGCCGACGTAACGCAGGCGGCCGGCGGCGCGCTGGCCGACCAGGACGGCGCCCGGGAGCCCGGCGAGCCGCCCCTTGCCGGGCAGCCAGCCGCCGATCACGACGTCCTCGCTGCGCATGTTGCGGATCTTGATCCAGGCACGGGAGCGGACCCCCGGCTCGTACACGGAGTCCAGCCGCTTGCACACCAGGCCCTCCAGGCCGTGTTCCCGGGTGGCCCGCAGGGCCTGCTCGCCGTGGCCGACCAGCGCGGCCGGGGTCGACCAGGACGGCCCGTTCAGACCGAGGTCCGTGAGCCGTTCGCGGCGGCGGGTGTAGGGCTGCCGGAGCAGGGACTCGCCCGCCAGGTGCAGGGCGTCGAAGAGCACCAGGTGGACGGGGGCCTTCGCCGCCCGGCGCGCGGCCCGGCCCGGGGCGTGCGCCAGACCCATGCGCGACTGGAGCAACTGGAAGTCGGCGCGCCCTTGTTCGTCCAGGGCCAGCACCTCCCCGTCCAGTACGGCGGGGGTGGAGCCGAGCGCGGTGGCGAGCGGCGCCAGCTCCGGATAGGCGGCCGTGATGTCCTGGCCCGAGCGGGCCCGCAGCAGCACGCCGCCGTCGCCGGGCAGGTAGACGATCACGCGCTGACCGTCCTGCTTGGTCTCGTAGGCCCAGCGCGTGTCCTGCCCGGCGGGCGGCAGGGTGCCGGACGTGGCGAGCATCGGAGGGATCAGCGGCAGCTCCACGGGTCAGTACTCGACGCGCCCGGGCGCGGTCACGCGCGTCGCCCGCCAGGTTCGCCTGAACGGCGCCGGCCCCGCGGGACCGGCGCCGTCGGTGTCAGCGGACGGGGGCGGCCTGCGCACCGGTCCCGGTGACCGGCGCCGGACGGGCCGGGCTCCCGGCGTCCGGCCGGTGCCGCGGGATGAAGGAGGCGATCACGAAGGCGAGCAGGGCCGCGCCCGCCCCGATCCCCATGACCACCTTGAAGGCGTCCTTCGACGGCAGCGCGAAGCCGCCGACGCTGACGGTCATCTGGGCCAGGACCACGCCCGCCAGCGCGCTGGCGAGGGAGGTGCCGATGGACCGCATGAGCGTGTTGAGGCTGTTCGCGGCGGCCGTCTCGCTCGCCGGCACCGCCCCCATGATCAGCGCGGGCATCGCGCCGTAGGTGAAGCCGATGCCCGCGCTGATGACGCAGGAGGCCAGCATCAGCTGCCAGACCTCGGCCATCAGCACGATGTTCAGCCCGTAGCCCGCGGCGACGATCACGGCGCCGATCATCAGGGTGACCTTCGGGCCCTTGGCCTCGGAGACCTTCGCGGAGACGGGGGCGAAGGCCATCATCACCAGACCGGACGGCGCCATCACCAGACCGGCGGTCAGCAGGGAGCGGCCGAGGCCGTAACCGGTCGCCTCGGGCAACTGAAGGAGCTGCGGAAGGACGAGGGACATCGCGAACATCGAGAAGCCGATGGCTATGGACGCCAGGTTGGTGAACAGCACCTGACGGCGGGCGGTGGTGCGCAGATCCACCAGCGGCTGCGGGGAGCGCAGCTCCCACCGGCCCCACACCAGCAGGATCACCACCGCGGCCGCGAACAGGCCGAGGGTGGTGCCGCCGGTCCAGCCCCAGTCGGCGCCCTTGGAGATCGCCAGCAGCAGGCAGACCAGACCGGCCGCCATGCCGATGCCGCCGGGCACGTCGAAGCGGCCGCCGGTGCGCACCGCCGACTCGGGCACGAGGGCCAGCACCAGGACCAGGGCGACGGCGCCGAGCGCACCGGAGAGCCAGAAGAGCATGTGCCAGTCGAGGTTGTCCGCGATCAGCGCGGCGGCGGGCAGACCGAGCGCGCCGCCGACGCCGAGCGAGGCGCTCATCAGGGCGGTGGCGCCGGCCAGCCGCTCGGCGGGCAACTCGTCGCGCATGATGCTGATGCCGAGCGGGATCACCGCGGCGGACAGGCCCTGCAGGGCGCGGCCGACGACCATCGGCACCAGGGTGTCGCTGAGTCCGCAGACCGCCGAGCCGGCGATCAGCAGCACCAGGCTGAGCAGCAGCATGCGCCGCTTGCCGACCATGTCGCCGAGGCGGCCGACGACCGGGGTGGCCACCGCCGCGGCGAGCAGCGTGGCGGTCACCGCCCAGGCCGCGTCCGAGGCCGGCGCGTCCAGCAGCCTGGGCAGCTCCGGCACGATCGGGATGACCAGGGTCTGCATCAGTGACACGACGATCCCGGCCAGGGCCAGTACCGCCACGACGGCGCCGGGCCGCGGGGCGGTGGGGGAAGCGGGCATGGAGCAGCCTTTCGGGGGAGGGCTTCGGAACGGACTCGGAACGGACTTCGGTACCGAGGAGCGACATTTTAAGTCAGTCGCTTGACGTATCTTACGGCGCGGGGGTGGGCGCGCTCATGGGGGCCGGGGCGGCGGCCCCGGGCCGGTGGTGCGTAAGCTCCCGGGGAGAAGCGCCGCATGGCGGCGGACCTGCGACGACTCGAGGGACTGGCCGCCGCGGGCCGTAAGGAGAGTCCCGACGCGGTGGTGAGCATGGCGGGCAGGACGGTACGGACGGAACAGGTCAGCGCGACCCGGCAGCTGATCCTGACCACCGCCGAGCGGCTGTTCGCCGAGCACGGCGTGTACGCGGTCTCCAACCGCCAGGTCAGCGAGGCCGCGGGACAGGGCAACAACGCGGCGGTCGGCTACCACTTCGGCACCAAGGCCGACCTCGTCCGGGCCATCGCCCAGCGGCACTCGCTGCGGGTGGAGGAACTGCGGGCCCGGCAGCTCGCCGGCCTCGGGGACTCCACGGACCTGCGGGACTGGGTGGACTGCCTGGTGCGGCCGCAGTTCGACCACCTCGCGGCACTGGGCAGTCCCACCTGGTACGCGAGGTTCTGCGCCCAGGTGATGACCGACCCGGCGCTGCGGCAGATCATGGTCGACGAGTCCCGCGCCTCCGCGTCGCTGCGGGAGATCGTCGCGGGGCGCGACCGGTGCATGCCCGCGCTGCCCGCCGAGGTCCGTGCCGAGCGGGGCGACATGGCCCGCCACCTCATCGTGCACACGGCGGCCGAGCGGGAGCGCGCCCTGGCCGAGGGGCGTCCCACTCCTCGCGCCAGTTGGCAGGAGGCGGCCGACGGGCTCGTCGACGCGATCGTGGCCATGTGGCTCGCACCCGTCACCGCCCGGCCGAGGGCGTGACGGGCGCGGATCGCCTCGGATCGGCGGGGACGCGCAGGCCGCGCGGGGAGCGGTCCGCCGACGGCCGGCAGGACCCGGGAGGCTGCCGTCAGCGACAGCGGTCCGTCACCGGCACGGTGTCGCGCCGCGCGTCCGGATCCGCGCCCGGTGCCCCCGCCGCCGTACCCGAGCCGGACGCGGGCCGAGCCGGACGCGAACCGGTTCCTACCGTCGAGTAATATCGCGCGCCAGTCCCCGAGGAGGAACCGTGCCCCGTTCCCGACGCTCACCCCTGCTGCTCGCCGGCCTGCTGGCCACCGCCGGCGCCGCCCACTTCGCCCGCCCCCGCGTCTTCGACGCGATCGTGCCGCGCGGCCTGCCCGGCACGCCCCGCGCCTGGACGTACGCCAGCGGCGCCGCGGAACTGGCGCTCGCCGCGGGCGTCGCCCTGCCCCGCACCCGCAGGGTCGCCGCGCTGACCACGGCGGCCTTCTTCGTCGGGGTGTTCCCCGCCAACGTCAAGATGGCCGTGGACTGGCGGCACCGCCCCGCGCCGCAGCGGGCCGCCGCCTACGGCCGCCTGCCGGTGCAGGTGCCGCTGGTGCTGTGGGCCCGCAGCGTGGCCAGGGGCAGCGAGGGCCGGTCGTGAGCCGGGTGCCCCGCGTCGGGGACAGGGTCGACGACTTCACGCTGCCGGACGAGACCGGGACCCCGCGCCGCCTGTCCGGCCTGCTCGCCGACGGCCCGGTCGTCCTCTTCTTCTACCCCGCCGCCCTGACCCCCGGCTGCACCGCGCAGGCGTGCCACTTCCGGGACCTCGCCGCCGAGTTCGCCGCCGTCGGCGCCCGCCCCGTGGGCGTGAGCGGCGACCTCGTGGAACGGCAGCGGGAATTCACCGGACGCCACGCCCTCGGCATGCCGCTGCTGTCCGACGCCGACGGCCGGGTCCGCGAGCTGTTCGGGGTGAAACGGGACTTCGGCCCGCTCCCGACCAAGCGTGTCACCTTCGTCGTCGGCCGGGACCGCACCCTGCTCGAGGTCGTCCGCAGCGAGCTGCGGATGAACGCCCACGCCGACCGCGCCCTGGCGGCACTGCGCGCGCACCGAGCGTAGGCATCCGTGACCGTTGCGGTTGAAACCCTGCCGCAACGGGTCAATCCTGGACGCTATGGAGCATGCCTCCGCCGTGGCGACCCTGGACACCCGCGGCACGGTGACGGCGTGGAGCGAGGGCGCCCGACGGCTGACCGGCCACGCGGCCGAAGAGGCGGTGGGACGGGACGCACGCGAGCTGCTCGCCGGAGACGTGCCGCCCGAGGGTCTGTCGGGACTCTCGGCCACCGTGCTGCTCCGTCACCGCGACGGCTCGACGGTGCCCGCGCACGTGCGTGCGCTGCCCCTGCTCGGTCCGGCCGGCACACCGCAGGGCTGGGCCCTGATCGCGGGCCCGCCCGAACCCCCGACGCCTCCGCTGACCGGGGAGACCTTTCAGCAGGCTTCCCTGTCGATGTCCGTGCACGACGTCGAGCAGCGCTACCTCCAGGTCAACGACATGGCGCGCCGCATGCTCGGACTGCCGCCGGAGAACCTGATCGGACGGCGGCTGTCGGACGTCATGGAAGAGATCGACGCCGACGGCACGGACTTCGAACGACACCTGCGGCGCGTCACCGAGACCGGCCGGGCCGCACGCTACGAGACCTTCACCCCGGCCTCCTCCCGGCTCGGCGAACACGCCTGGACCATCGAGATGTGGCCGGTGCGCGACGCCTCCGACGAGGTGGCCGCCGTGGCCGTGGCGGGCTTCGAGAGCACCCTCCAGCACCGGGCGCGCCAGCGGCTGGCCCTGCTGAACGAGGCCGCCGCCGGCATCGGCACCACCCTGGACGTCACCCGGACCGCCGAGGAACTCGTCGGCTTCCTGGTGCCCCGCTTCGCCGACTTCGCCAGCGTCGACCTGCTCGACTGGGTCCTCGGCACGGAGGAGCCGCTCACGGCGGTGACCGGGGGCGTCGCGCTGCGCCGCGTCGCGCACGACTCCGCCACCGAGGGCGTTCCCCGGCCGTCCGTGCACCTGGGCGCGGCCGATGTCTACCCGCCGTACTCGGCACCCGCCCGGGCACTGGCCCTGGGCCAGGTGGTGCTGTCCGGGCCGGGCGACCCGGACTTCGACCGGTGGATGCGCGTCCGCAACGAACAGGCCCCGCACAACCGCTCCTTCAGGGAACGCGTCCGTTCCGCCCTGGCCGTGCCGCTGAAGGCCCGCGGCACCACCCTCGGAGTGGCGGTGGCCGTCCGCGTCGCGCCCCGGGAGCCCTACGCCGACGACGACCTCGTCCTCGCCGAGGAACTCGCCAGCCGGGCCGCGGTCTGCGTCGACAACGCACGCCGCTTCGCCCGCGAACGCGCCACCGCGCTGGTCCTCCAGCACAGCCTGCTGCCCCGGGGCCTGCCCGGACCCGCGGCGGTCGAGGTGGCCCACCGCTATCTGCCCTCGGTCTCCGCGGCCGGCATCGGCGGCGACTGGTTCGACGTGATTCCGCTGTCCGGCAGCCGCGTCGCCCTCGTCGTCGGTGACGTCGTCGGACACGGCATCCCGTCCACGGCCACCATGGGCCGCCTCTGCACCGCCGTCCGCACCCTGGCCGACGTGGACCTGCCGCCCGACGAACTCCTCACCCACCTCGACGACCTCGTCACCCACCTCGTGGCCGGCGACACCGGAAACGAGGTCGCGGAACTGGGCGCCACCTGCCTCTACGCCGTCTACGACCCGGTCTCCCGCCGCCTGACCGCGGCCGCCGCCGGACACCCCGCGCCGGCCGTCGTCCTGCCCGACGGAACCACCCGGCTCCTGGCGATGACGGCGGGACCGCCGCTCGGAGTCGGAGGGCTGCCGTTCGAGGCGACCGAGACCGAACTGCCCGAGGGCTCCGTCGTCGCCCTCTACACCGACGGCCTGGTCGAGGACCGCGACCGGGACGTCGACCACGCCACCGAGGAACTGTGCCGCGCCCTGACCGCGCCGGCCGCCTCGCTCGACGCCCTGTGCGACACCGTGCTCAAGGCGGTCCTGCCGGAGGAGCCCAGCGACGACGTGGCGCTGCTGCTCGCCCGCACCCGGGCGCTGGGCGCCGACCAGATCCGCACCTGGGACATCCCCCAGGACCCCGCGCACGTCGCCGACGTCCGTCGCTCCGTCAACGAGCGGTTGGCGGCCTGGGGACTGGAGGAGACGGCCTTCGTGCTGGAACTCGTGGTCAGCGAACTCGTCACCAACGCCATCAGGTACGGCGAGCCGCCCATCCAGCTCCGGCTCATCCGCGACGGCGCCCTCATCTGCGAGGTCTCCGACGGCAGCTCGACCTCACCGCACCTGCGCCGGGCCCACGCCTACGACGAGGGCGGCCGGGGCCTGCTGCTGGTCGCCCAGCTCACCGAGCGCTGGGGGAGCCGCCAGACCACCACCGGCAAGACCATCTGGGCCGAACTGTCCCTGCCCGCCGAGTGATCCCCTGCCCCTGGGGCGGAGGATCAGTCGGCGGGCCCTGCCCTCCGCGGCGCCCCGGGCGACCGCACCGCCCGCTCCAGCGGGTCAGAACTCCTCGTGTGCCTCCGGGTCACCGCCGATCCGGCGGTGCGCGCGGTCCGCGACGGCGCGCATCTGCGCGTCGTCCAGCTCGAAACCGAAGACGTCGAGGTTGGCCCGCTGCCGGGCGGGGTCGGCGGACTTGGGGATCGGCACCGCGCCGAGCTGCGTGTGCCAGCGCAGGACCGCCTGGGCGGGCGTCACGCCGTGTGCGTCGGCGACCGCCGCGACGGCGGGGTCGTCCAGCAGGTCGCTGCCGCGACCCAGGGGACTCCAGCTCTCGGTGCGGATGCCCTTGCCCTCGTGGAAGGCGCGCAGCTCCTCCTGCGGGAAGAGCGGGTGCAGTTCGATCTGGTTGACGGAGGGCAGCACCCCGGTCTCCTTCTCCAGCCGCTCGATGTGCGCGGCGGTGAAGTTGGAGACGCCGATCGAGCGCACCAGGCCCTCCTCGCGCAGCTTGACCATGGCCCTCCAGGAGTCGGCGTACTTGTCGACCCGGGGCAGCGGCCAGTGGATCAGGTACAGGTCGACGTACTCCAGGCCGAGCCGCGCACGGGACTCCTCGAAGGAGGCGAGCGTCTCCTCGTAGCCGTGGTGCCGTCCGGGCAGCTTGGTGGTGACCACGATCTCCTCGCGCGGCACGCCGCTGTCGGCCACGCCGCGGCCGACGCCGGTCTCGTTGCGGTAGTTGGCCGCCGTGTCGATCAGGCGGTAGCCCGACTCCAGGGCCTCGCGGACCGCCCGGCGGGCCTCGTCGTCCGTCATCGGCCAGGTGCCGAGCCCCAGCGCGGGGAGCGTGGTGCCGTCGTTGAGCGTGTGCGTCGGGATGCTGATCACCGTGGGACCTTCCCTCGAACGTGCGCGGCGGAGTTCCGTCCGTC
Organism: Streptomyces rochei; assembly: GCA_002155895.1. Lineage (GTDB taxonomy): Bacteria > Actinomycetota > Actinomycetes > Streptomycetales > Streptomycetaceae > Streptomyces > Streptomyces rochei. Next base: position 11,317 of record MUMD01000254.1, on the reverse strand, counting down.
CAGCCTCGCCCACCCGGGCGTCGGTGATCAACCGGACGGGACGGTGCGGACGCGGCCCACCCGTCTGCCACGATCTCTTCCGGAGCCGTAACCGACGGACGACCGACCACGGGAGTGCGCATGACGACGGACAGGGCAACGGCGGAACGCGAGGCGGCCGGGGCGGCAGGCGTCGAGGTGGCGCCCGTCGCCGGACACATCGGCGCCGAGATCCACGGCGTCGACCTCACCGAGGGACTCGACGCGGCGCAGGTCGCGGCGGTACGGGCCGCGGTGCTGCGCTGGAAGGTGGTGTTCTTCCGCGGCCAGCGCCTCGACCACGCCCAACACGTCGCCCTCGCCCGGCTCTTCGGCGAGCCGGTCGTGCTGCCCCGGCGCGGCAAGGCGTCACCGGCCGGCTTCCCGGAGGTCGAGACGACCGCCGACCGGCTGGAACTGGGCGGGCGCTTCGGCATGGAGCACGACGAGTGGCTGCGGCGGCGCCGCCACACCCTGCTGCGCGGCTGGCACTGCGACCACGGCGCCCGCGTCGACCCGCCCGCCTTCACGATCCTGCGCGCCGAGACGGTCCCGCCGTACGGGGGCGACACCACGTGGTCGAACCTGGCCGCCGCCTACGCCGGCCTCTCCGCCCCGATGCGCGCGTTCGTCGACGGACTGCGTGCCGAGCACCGCCTCGGCGTCGGCTACCAGCCCCGCCCGGGCGACGACGCCTACGTCCGCCACCTGCTGGACCACCAGATCGCGACCGTGCACCCGTTGGTCCGCGTCCACCCGGAGACCGGGGAGCGGGTGCTGTTCGTCAACGGCTACTACGTCGAGCAGATCGCCGGGCTGTCCCGCCCTGAGAGCGCCGCGGTCCTGGAGCTGCTGCTGGAGCAGGCGACCCGGCCCGAGTACACCGTGCGCTTCCGCTGGGAGCCGGGCAGCGTCGCCTTCTGGGACAACCGGGCCACCGTCCACCTCGCCCCGAGCGACAACGCGCACCTCGCCCACCCCCGGACCATGCACCGCGTCATGCTCGCCGGAGACGTGCCGACCGGTGTCGACGGCACCCCGTCCGAGGCGGTCGTCGGAAGCGAGCCGGGACGCTGGTGACCCGTCGTCGACTCCGGTGCCGAGGGGGACGGACGGCTCGGGAGGAGCCGTGTCAGAACGTGCGCTCGAGCAGACCGAGCAGCGCCTCCCAGTGCCGCTCGGTCGCCGCCGGGTCGTACGCGGCGGTGTCGGCCTGCGTGTAACCGTGGGGAGCGCCCTCGTACACCTCGCAGGTGTGCCGGACACCGGCCGCGGTCAGGGCGGCGGTCAGGCGCTCCTGCTGCTCGGCGGGCAGGCCCGGGTCCTGGTCCGCGTGGCAGAAGTACAGTTCGCCGGTGATCCGCCCGGCCACCAGGTGCGGGCTGTCCGCCGCCTCGGTGGCCAGGTTGGCGCCGTGGAATCCCGCCGCCGCGGCGACCCGGTCCGGGAAGGTGCCGGCCGTGCGCAGGGCGAGCCCGGCGCCCATGCAGTAGCCGGTCAGCGCGACCGGGCCGTCGGCCGCCGCCGGGCATGCCTGGAGCCACCGCAGGTAGGCGTCGGCGTCCCGCATCGCCCGGTCGGGGGTGAGCGCCTCGAAGGCCGGGCCGAGGAGCCGGAAGAGGTCCGGTCGCGCCGCCGGGTCGATGAACTCCGGCAGCTCCGCGACCGGGGCCCGCCCGTTCCGGTGGAAGACGTTCGGCACCAGCACGGTGTAGCCGGCACCGGCCAGCCGGTCGGCCATGCTCCGCAACTGCGGGCGCAGACCGAAGGCGTCCATGTAGAACAGCACGGCGGGGTGCGGCCCGCCCTCGGCGGGGTGGGCCAGGTAGGCGTCGCAGACGCCGTCCTCGGTGCGGATGTCGACGGCGGTTCCCTGTACGGCGGTCACGGCGGGCCTGCCTCTCTGTCGAATGCTCGCGGGCGACCCGCCGGCCGCACCGGCGGATCATCGCCATCCTGGCACGCCCGGTCCCCGGGGCATCGCCCGCCCCGGAGCGCACCGTCGCCCCGCGCGGGCGGCGGTCCGCTACTCGAAACGGGTCGTGTCGCCCGCGCCGCGCCGTACGATCTCCGCCTCCCCGCCGGAGAAGTCGACGACCGTGGTCGGTTCGGTGCCGCAGTCGCCCGAGTCGATCACCGCGTCCACCACGTGGTCGAGACGGTCCTTGATCTCCCAGCCCTGCGTCATGGGCTCCTCCTCGCCGGGCAGCAGCAGGGTGCTGGACAGCAGCGGCTCACCGAGTTCGGCGAGCAGGGCCTGGGTGACGACGTGGTCGGGGATGCGCACGCCCACGGTCTTCTTCTTGGGGTGCTGGAGCATGCGCGGCACCTCCCGCGTGGCGGGCAGGATGAAGGTGTAGCTGCCGGGCGTGGACGCCTTGATCGCCCGGAACACGTCGTTGTCGATCTGCACGAACTGGCCGAGCTGCGCGAAGTCCTGGCAGACCAGCGTGAAGTGGTGCCGGTTGTCCAGTTGCCGGATCGACCGGATGCGGTCGGTGCCGTCGCGGCTGCCCAGCAGGCAGCCGAGCGCGTAGCAGGAGTCGGTGGGGTACGCGATCAGCGCGCCCGAACGGACGCTGTCGGCGACCTGGGCGATGCTGCGCGGCTGGGGGTTGTCGGGGTGAACGTCGAAGTACTTCGCCATTCACCGAGCTTATGCCCGCCCGCGCGCACGGAGCGGCAGGCCCGGTCGGCGGCACCGGTGGGTGGCCCCGGTGGGTGGCACCGGCCGGCCGGGGTACCCGCCCCGCCGAAGGAGCCGTGTGCGCGGTCATGCGGTACCGTCCGCAGTCGGGCAGGGGGCGAGGCGAGGACGAGGAGAAGGCCGACGTGGCGGGCCGAGCGGACGGGACGCGGCAGCGGGAAGCAGGGACCGGCGAGCACGCCGACTGGGCGGCGGAACTCCTCGACCACCTGCGGCCGGCCGGGCGCGACGTGCACCGGGTCGTGAGCTGGCTGGCCTCGGCCGTGCACGGGACCGTCTCCCTCCAGGACGGCACCGGCCGACTGCTGGCCGGCACCCGCGCCGTCCCCGACGACTCACCGCTGGCCGACATCACCTCGGGCCGGATCGCCACCGCCGCCCTGGAGGACCGGGGCCGCCACCTGCGGCTGGTGCGCGTGGAGCGGGTGCACCCGGCGCCGGCCGCGGTCCTCGCGGTCACCCGTGAGACCCCGTTCGACCGCCGTGCCTCCGACATCGTCACCCACACCGCGCAGGTGCTGGAGCTGCTGCTGGCCGGCCACGAGTCGACCGCCGCCGGCCACCGGCTGCGGCGGGCCACCGCCGACCTGCGCCTGGCGATCCTGCAGTTGCTGATGGTCGAGGACACCGTCTCCGCCCGTCGTGTGGCCGCCGGGCTGTGGCCGGGCCTCCTCGACACCGACACGGCCTGCGTCTACGTCGTGGAGTGCGGCGCCGGGGAGCGCGACCGCCTCACCGAGGAGTGCCTGTCGGTGACCGGGGACCTGGCGCTGGTCGTACGGTGCCCGGCGATGGACGGCCATGTGATCGTCCTGTCGCCCCACGAGGCGGCCGGGCAGGAGCTGCGCGCGCTCGTCGGCCGCCTCCCGGGCGTCTTCCTCGGCGGCAGCGCACGGCAGAGCCTCGCCCGTACCGCGACGGCCTACGGCCAGGCCGTGAGCGCCCTGGCCGTGGCCCGCTTCCGTCCCCAGCAGGCGGCGGTCTACGCCGAACGCACCCGCCCCGAGCGGCTGATGGACCCGGCCGCCCTCCACGGCTGGACGGCCCGGCTGCTGCGCCCCCTGGACAGGCTCCCGCACCACACCCGCGCCGAACTGCTCGCCACGACCCGGCTGGGCCTGGAGTTCACCGCCGTCAACACCGCCAAGATCCTCGGTGTCAGCCGCAACACGGTCCGCGCCCGGATGGACCGGGTCGAGACCCTGCTGCGCACGGACTTCGGCGACCTGAGGGTGCGGGCCACCGTCCACCTCGCCCTGAGCGCGCAGGCCGGTCTCGACCAGCACGGCGCCGAGGGCGGTCCCGCCCGGCCCGGCCCGGCCGGCCTCACCGACGTGCTGGCCGGGCCCGCGCTGGGCGCCTGGGCCGGGGACCTGCTGGGCCGCCTGGAGCCGGACGCCCGGAACCTGCGCCGCACGCTGCGCACCTGGATCGCGGCCGGCGGCAACGCCGAACGGGCCGCCCAGACGCTCGGCGTGCACGCCCAGACGGTGCGCGAGCACGTCCGCAGCGCCGAGCCCGTCCTGGAACGCCAGCTGCTCGCGGCCGGCAGCGACCTGTACGAGGTCGTGCTCGCCCACCTGGTGGCGGGTGACCTGGCGGAGCCCGCCCTGCCCGGTACCAAAACGGACCATCCGGACTCACCTGTGCACGGGTGAGTCCGGATGGTCCGGCAGCGGGCATCGCCGCGATTCACAACGGCGGAGCCGTCCACGTAGGTTCGACGGGTCGCGGGGGACGGCGACCGGAACGGGGGACCGGTCGCGTCCCCGCGGCCCTCGGGCCCGGGCGTACGGGTGATCAGCCGTGGGGCAGGATCACCGCGCGCCCGTTGACCTTGCCCTCGTGCAGCCGCTCGTACGCGAGCGGGGCGTCGTCCAGGGAGTACGTCTCGGTGCGCACCGACACGGCACCCGACCGGGCCAGGTTCAGCACCTCGATCAGCTCGCTGCGACTGCCCCAGTAGGGCGCGTTGACCGACACCTCGAAGGGCAGCAGGCCGAAGCCGACGGGAATCGAACCCCCGCCGATGCCGACCAGGGTGACGTCGCCCTCGACGGCCGCGACGGCGCCCGCGGTCTTCACGGTCGGCGCCACTCCGACGAAGTCGAACACGGCCTCGGCGCCGAGACCACCGGTCAGTTCCCGCACCGCGTCCGCGGCCTTCGCGTCCGACAGCACGGTCTCGTGCGCGCCCACCTCACGGGCGAGGCGCAGCTTGTCCTCGGTGACGTCGAGGGCGACGACCCGCGCGGACGTCAGGGCGCGCAGCAGCTGGATCGCGACGTGGCCGAGACCGCCGGTGCCGATGACGACCGCGGTCGACCCGGGCACCAGCTTGGGCAGCGACCGCTTGACGGCGTGGTACGGCGTCAGACCGGCGTCCGTCAGCGGCACCGCCGCCACCGGGTCCAGTCCGTCCAGCGGGACCAGGTGCCGGGGGTCGTCGACGAGCAGGTACTCGGCCATCGACCCCGGGCGCCCGAGCCCCGGCGGGTGGATGCCCAGCTCGCCGGCGCGCAGGCAGTAGTTCTCCTTGCCCTCGGCGCACTTGGCGCAGGTGCCGCAGCCCCAGGGCCCGTAGACGGCGACCGCGTCGCCCTCGCTCAGCCCCGTCACCCCGGCGCCGAGCGCGGCCACGGTGCCGACGCCCTCGTGGCCGAGGGTCATCGGCAGCTCGTACGGGAAGCCCTCGGCGGGCCAGCCCATCACCGCGATGTCGGAGTGGCAGACACCCGCGGCGGTGACCTTCAGCAGCACCTGGCCGGGGCCGGGCTCGGGGTCGGGGACCGTCACCACCTCGGGCGGGGCGCCGATGGTGCGGTACTGCAATGCCTTCATGGTCGAACTCCTTCGTTCTCCCCCGGTTCGGTGTCCCCCCGGTGTGTGGCCCGGTGCGGCCGGTCTCAGACGGCGGTGTAGGCGCCGTCGACCAGGTGGTAGCTGCCGGCGACGAAGGACGCCCGGTCCGACAGCAGGAAGGCGATCAGCTCGGCGACCTCCTCGGAACGCCCGAGCCGGCCCGCCGGGTGCAGGGCGACCAGGCCCTGGTAGGCGGCCTCGTCCATGGTCTTCAGCAGCGGGGTGTCGATGAAACCGGGGCCGACCGCGTTCACCCGGATGCCCTTGGCGGCGTACTCGGCCGCGGCGGCCTTGGTCAGCCCGACCACGCCGTGCTTGGCGGCGACGTAGGCGGGCGAGCCGGCGAAGCCGACCGAGCCGAGGATGGAGGCGACGTTGACGATCGCGCCCGCGCCGGCCGCCTCCATGACGGGCAGTTCGTAGCGCATCGAGTAGAAGACGCCGTCGAGGTTGGTGCGCACCACGCGGTGGTAGGCGTCCACGTCGTACTCGCCGGTCGGGGCGCTGGGGCCGCCGATCCCGGCGTTGTTCACGGCGAGGTCCAGGGTGCCGAAGGTGTCGACGGCGAAGGCGACGGCGGCTTCGACGGACTCCGGACGGGTCACGTCCAGTTCGACGGCCGCCGCGCGGACGCCCGCCGCCCCCAGTTCGGCCGCGGCCTTCTCGGCGCCCTCGGCGTTGTAGTCGGCGACGACGACGTTCGCGCCGCCGGCGCCGAGGCGGCGGGCGGTGGCCAGGCCGATGCCGGAGGCGCCGCCGGTGACCAGGGCGGTCCGGCCGGCGAACTCGGCGGCGTCGGCGGCGGAAGTGGGGGTGCTGGTGCTGGTGCTGGTGGTGCTCATGATGTGGTTCTCATTCTTCGGTGGTGCTGTCGGGGGTCGCGGCCGCGGCCTCCGAGGTCAGGGCGTCGTAGGCCCGCTCCACGAGGGCGGCGAGGTCTGCGGCTCCCGCGTCCCGCTCGTCACCGCGCGCCCACAGGCGCATCGCGGCGATCAGGACTCCGGCGGCGGCGTCGACGACGGCCGCCGGGCGCACGTCCCGGGCGTCGTCGAGCCCGAGCCGGTCGGCGACGATCCGGATCGACTCTTCCTGGGCGTCGACCCTGATGCGCTGGTAGGCGGCGAACAGGTCGGGTTCGCTGTCTGCCAGCGCCAGCAGCCGGCGCATCCGGGGACGCACGTGCCACGCCGGGTCGTCCCGGTCGGCCAGCCAGTCGCGCACCGCCCTGCGGTACGCGAGCAGGGGCGGCTCGTCGGCGGGCCGCGCCCGCAGCAAGGCGTTGATGCGGGCGCCGTCCCGCCGGACGAAGTCGAGGGCGGCGTCCTCCTTGCCGGAGAAGTGCCGGCTGAACGTGCGACGCGTGACGTCCGCGCGCTCGGCGATCGCCTCCACCGTGGTGGCGGCCGAGCCGCGCTCGAGGATCAGGTCGCAGGCGGCCGTGGCCAGCGCGTCGCGGGTCAGCCGCGCCTTGCGCCGGCGCCGGTCCTCTGGGGTCGGGGAGGGCTTCGTCGCCGTCATGCCTCCGAGGGTACACCCGAAAATGTCCCGTTGGGACACATGACTCAGTGGGACATGACTGCTGCCGTGTGCCCCGAGGCGCCCCGGGTACCCGGCCCGCACCACGGAACGAACACCCCGACGAGGAGGACCGCATGACCAGCGGTACGGAGACCGGCGGCGTGACCGGCACGCAGGACAAGGACTACAACCTGATCTGGTACGTCGAGTCGTGCCTGAGCAACGCGCTGCGCCTGGAGACGTACATTCAGGACGCGGAGCGCGACAAGGACACCGAGGTCGCGGAGCTGTTCCGCAAGGCGCAGGCGGACAGCCGCAAGGGCGCCGAACTGGGCAAGGAACTGCTGCGCGCCCGTCTGAGCGGCGGCTGACCCCTCACGCCCCGCCCGTGACCGGCCCGGACGCCCACTGAGCTGGGTGGCCGGGTCCTTGGTGTGAGATGCCGCGAATGTGTGCACATCGGTAGGTGACGGGCACCTCGTCGCGGGGTACCCGCACCACCCATGTGCGCGGCCGACGGCCGCCTCGCCGCTCAGGGCCGCGTCCGACGGCGGCCACGAGTCGAAGGAGCCCACGAACATGACGGACGTATCGAGCCAGGGGCCCGCCCCGGGCGACGACCGCAAGGTGCTCACCAACCGCCAGGGGCACCCCGTCTACGACAACCAGAACCAGCGCACGGTCGGCGCCCGCGGCCCCGCCACGCTGGAGAACTACCAGTTCCTGGAGAAGATCAGCCACTTCGACCGCGAGCGCATCCCCGAGCGTGTGGTGCACGCCCGCGGGGTCACGGCGTACGGCTATTTCGAGGCGTACGGCGCCTGGGGCGACGAACCCATCGACCGCTACACCCGGGCCAAGCTGTTCCAGGAGCGGGGCAAGCGCACCGACCTCGCCGTCCGCTTCTCCACCGTCATCGGTGGGCGGGACTCCGCCGAGACCGCCCGCGACCCGCGCGGCTTCGCGGTGAAGTTCTACACCGAGGACGGCAACTGGGACCTCGTCGGCAACAACCTCGCCGTCTTCTTCATCCGCGACGCGATCAAGTTCCCCGACGTCATCCACGCGCTCAAGCCGGACCCGGTCACCTTCCAGCAGCAGCCCCGGCGCATCTTCGACTTCATGTCGCAGACGCCCGAGTGCATGCACATGCTGGTCAACCTGTTCAGCCCGCGCGGCATCCCGGCGGACTACCGCCACCAGCAGGGCTTCGGCGTCAACACCTACAAGTGGGTCAACGCGGCGGGCGAGACCAAGCTCGTCAAGTACCACTGGATGCCCAAGCAGGGCGTCCGCAGCATGACCGAGGAGGACGCCGCCAACGTCCAGGCCCACGACCTCGGCCACGCCACCAAGGACCTCTACGACGCCGTGACCCGCGGCGACTACCCGGAGTGGGAACTGCTCGTCCAGATGATGGACGACCACGACCACCCGGAGCTGGACTTCGACCCGCTCGACGACACCAAGACCTGGCCCGAGCAGGAGTTCCCGGCGAAGCCGGTCGGCCGGATGGTCCTCGACCGGATGCCGGAGAACTACTTCGCCGAGAACGAGCAGATCTCCTTCGGCACCGGCGTCCTGGTCGACGGGCTCGACTTCTCCGACGACAAGATGCTGGTCGGCCGCACCTTCTCGTACAGCGACACCCAGCGCTACCGGGTGGGCCCCAACTACCTCCAGCTGCCCGTCAACCAGGCCAAGAACGCCGAGGTGCGCACCAACCAGCGCGACGGACTGATGGCCTACCACCAGGACGGCGGCGGCGAGAACCCCATCGTCAACTACGAGCCGTCCATCACCGGCGGCCTGCGCGAGGCCGAGTACCCGACCCACGACGAGCAGGGCCCGGAGATCCAGGGGCGCCTCACCCGCAAGCGCATCCCGCGCACCAACGACTACATGCAGGCCGGTCAGCGCTACCTGCTGATGGAGGAGTGGGAGCGCGACGACCTGGTGGCGAACTTCGTCAACCTGCTCTCCCAGTGCGACCGGCCGGTCCAGGAACGCATGGTGTGGCACTTCCTGCTGGTCGAGAACGACCTCGGGCTGCGGGTCGGCGAGGGCATCGGCATCAGCCCGCAGGACGTGAAGCACCTGGAGCCGCTGGCGAGCCAGGACCTCACCGACGAGGACCGCGAACGGCTGGCCAACCTCGGCAAGAACCCGCCGCGCGACGTCGAGGGGCTGACGATGACGCACTGTGTGCCGAACGAGCGGCACGTCGTCACGCGCTGACGCTCACGGCGCGCGGCGCAGCGCCGACCGGGCCGCCGCGAGGGCCTGCTCGGCATAGCCGCGGCCGAACAGCACGGCGTGCACCAGCAGCGGGAAGAGCTGGTGCACGCCGACCCGGTCGGCCCACCCTTCGGCGAGCGGCGCCGCCTCGTCGTAGGCCGCCAGGATCCGGTCCAGGTGCGGGCAGCCGAAGAGACGCAGCATCGCCAGGTCGGTCTCCCGGTGCCCGCCGTGCGCCGCAGGGTCGATCAGGTACACCTGCCCGTCGGCGCCCCACAGCACGTTCCCGCTCCACAGGTCGCCGTGCAGCCGGGCGGGCGGCTCCGGCGGCCCCGCCAGGCCGGGCAGCCGCTCGCAGACCCGTTCGACGTCGGTCGCCTCGGCCGCCCGGAGGGTGCCGGCGTCGACCGCTCGGCGCAGATACGGCAGGACCCGGTGCTCGGCGTACCAGCGTGGCCAGTCGTCACCGGCGGCGTTGCGCATCGGGGCGAGCCCGATGTACGCGTCCTCGGGACCGCCGGGCGGCGCGGCGCCGAACGCCGGCGCCCCGCTGGCGTGCAGGGCGGCGAGGTCACGGCCGAACCGGTCCGCCGCCCCGGCACCCGCCCGGCCCAGCGCCACGCGGTCGGTGACCAGCCACCGCTCGTCGTCGCCGTGCACCGCCGGAATCCGTACCGTCCCGGCGGCGGCGAGCCAGCGCAGGCCCGCGGCCTCGGCCCGCGCCGCTCCCGTGCCCTCGCCGCGCTTGACCATGACCGTGCGCCCGTCGTCGAGGTCGACCTCGGTGAGCGAGGCGGACAGCGGGCGTTCGCCGGTGACCTGCCGGCCGGTGAAGCGAGCGGCGGCGGTCGCGGCGACCGAGAGGGGAGAGGCGGGAGGGGTGGGAGGCACGGCCACCAGACTAGGGGGCGCTGCGGCCGACCCGGTGAAAATCGTCCGGTACGCCGATCGAACGCCTTCGGTACGGGGGAGCAGTGGGACTATGACCAGTTCAGCGTTCCATCGCACCATCACCCTGCCCGCTCCCGTCTGCGCCCAGGCCGCCCAGCACCTCGAACAGGCCGTGCACAAGGCGATCGACGGTGCCGCGACTCCGTGGCGCGCCTTCCGCGGGGCCGACGGGGACGACTACGCGTTCTCGGTCCCGGTGGTCGAGCAGGCCGCCGGCTGTCTGCTGGTGCTGGCGGCCGAGAGCGCCCAGAGCCTGCGTCCCTCCGCCCTGCGCGCGTTGATCACCGTCGCGCTGCACCTGCGCGACGCCGCCGAAGCCGTTCGACGGCCCGCGATTCCCAGCGTGGCCTGGTGAGAGGGTGCCGGGGCCCGGTGGGCGACGGCGTCAGGCGCCGGTGAGGCGCAGCGTCCCCCACAGGGCGACGGTCGCGGCGACGACCGTGGCCGGCACGGTGAGCAGGCCGAGCCGGGTGAACCGGCCGAGTTCCGCCTCGATGCCGTGCCGGTGCAGGATGCGCCGCCACAGCAGGGTGGCGAGCGAGCCGGCGTAGGTCAGGTTGGGGCCCAGGTTCACGCCGATCAGCACGGCCAGGACCTGGGCCGGGCCGGCGGGGGCGGCCAGGGGGAGCAGGGCGAGGACGGCCGGCAGGTTGTTGACGAGATTGGCGAGCACCGCGGCGACCGCCGCCACCGCGAGCAGCGTCGGCAGCGAGTCGCCCTCCGGGATCAGGCGCCCGAGGCCGGACGCCGGTCCGCTGGACACCACCGCCTGGACGACGACGCCGAGTGCGAGCACGAACAGGCAGAACAGCGGGGACGCGGCGCCGAGCAGTTCGCGGGGCCCGGCGCTGCGGCGGGCCAGCGCCCGGGCGCCGAGTATCAGGACCCCGCCGAGCGCCGCCCACGCCGGGTCCAGGCCGAGCGGGGAGGAAACGGCGAAGCCGGCGAGGGTGAGGGCCACGACGACGAGGGTGAAGCGGGGCACGGCCGGGTCCGGCGTGCGGCTGCCGGAGGGGGGTGGGG
>MUMD01000253.1 GCA_002155895.1 Streptomyces rochei | reverse complement strand
GGCCGGGCAGGGCGGCGGGGTCCTCCGCGACCAGCCTGCCGTCCTTGTCGGGACGCTGCACCGTGGTGCGGCTCAGCCAGGCGGTGCGCGCCGGATTGAGGACGCGCTGCGCGGAACCGACCGGCAGCCCCTCCAGGGCCGGGCCCATGTCCTCGGGCACGCGGACCAGCGACCCGACGCGCTCGGCCCACACCCGGCCCGCCGCGTCGGTGTCGGGGCCGGTCGTCCACAAGTCGGCGGCATTCTCGGGGAGCAGGGCACCGACGAGCGCGGCCAGGTCGGCGGGCGCGAGCGTGCCCAGCATGTCCTTTCCGGTGCTCAACTGACGGGGCTTCAGCCCGATCAGGGCGAGGGCGTCGGCGCCTAGCTGCTCCGGCTGCCCGGCCAGCAGAAGCGTGGACTGCAGCGGCCCCAGGGCCCCGTGCGTGGCCGCGGTGAGCGCCGCGGGCGCCTGCGGCTGCCAGGGCGCCGCACCCTTCTCCCGGACGAGCCGGGTGACGGCGGCGAGGTACCCGTCCCCGAAGGCCGGCGCGTGCCGGGTCTCCCGCTCCAGCGTGAAGTGGGCGACGGCGCCGAACGTACCCGTGGGGTCGTGGTCGAGGGCGAGCCAGTTGACGCGGTCGTTGCCGTAGTCGACGTTCTGGCAGCCGAGGACGACCACGGTGCGGCCTTCCCGCCGCAGCACCTGGCCCACGCGAACCCGCTGGTCGTGCGGCTTGCCGGACGGCTCGCCGAGCACGATCACCCGCAGTCCGGCTCCAGGAGCCGCGAGTGGGCCTTCGGCCAGGGCCTCGAACAACAGGAGCAGTGCCTCGCGTTCGTCCTCCGCCAGGGTGGGTGCGGTGGCGCGGTAGACCAGGGGCCGCAGCGCGGTGAGGAGGGAGGTCCACACCATGCCGATGGCGGGAACGGTGTACTCGTCGCTGTGCCACCCGTCGCCGAGTCCGGTGCCCCGGACCCGGTCGGGCAGTCGCCTGCCGTCGGCGGGCTTGCCGGAGAGCACGTGGTTCACCGCCCGGATCTGCCGGAGCGCGGTCCACTGGTTGTCGCCGCCCCACGACGCCCACAGGTTGGCCAGACCGTCGGCGGCGGTGCGCAGGGTGCGGTCGTCACCGTGCTCGGGCCGGTAGTCCGCGAACATGCCCTCGGTCCGCTTCGCCTCCCGCGCGGGCTGCTCGGCGGGCGGCGTCGAGAACCGGGTGACCGACGCGACGATCTGGAGGGTGGTGCGCACCAGGGCCGCCACACCGGTCAGGAGCCGCTTGTCGCCGATCTCGGGAAGGCCGTGCGCCACGGCCCGCCGCACGACGTCCTCGGCGGTGGGCACCGCGGGCGCGCCCTGCGCCGCCGGGCCGCCCGCGACGGGGGCCGCACCGGTGCCCCGGCCCGTGCCCGCACGCGTTCCGGAGTCGCCGACCGCCTTGTCGCCGCCGGCCGCCGCCACCAGGGCTTCACGCTCGACCAGAGCACGCGCCGCGTCGAGCAGCAGCTCGGCCGCCCGCTCGTCACTGAGCGCGCGCAGGACGGCGGATGCCTGCTCGTCACGAGGGCGCAGCGCGTGCCAGAAGGCGACCGGCGGTACCAGCCGGGTGCCCGCGGCGAACTCCCCGCCCCGCTCGTTCGGCGTCACCCGGCCGAGCGGACCGCTGTCCGGGCCGTCCGGACCGTCCGGCGCGTACAGGGCGACCCGGCGTGCCTCCCGGGCCACGACGGGCGCGACGCCGCCCGGCAGCCGGAGCGCGCCGAGCGGGACGACGCCGTCGCCGCGTCGGGACCCGCGCAGCGTGACGGTGCGGCCGTCGGGTGTTCCGGCCGTCGTGCGGATCTCGCCCGCCTCCTCAGTGGAGCGCACCCACCGTCCGAGGACGGTTCCGTCGGTGCCGAACGGGGTGCCCTCCAGACCCGGTTGCAGGGGCAGCACCTCGCACTCGTCCGGCAGCAGCGTCGCGTCCTCGCTGATGCCGGACCGCAGGAACGCGGGCAGGGACGCCCGCCCGTGGGTACCGGTCGCGGGGTCGTACTCGAGCCACACGTGCCGCTTGCCCTGCCTGCCCTGACGCCAGTACAGGCTGCCGTCCCCCAGGACGGGGCGGCGCGCGGGCAGCACCGTGTCACCGGCGTGCAGCGTGCGCCCGCCGGTGGCCCGGCCGCCGCCGGGCAGGGGAAGGGAGGGGACGTCGCTGTCGCCGCGCCACCAGTGGGAGATCTGCTCGCCGGTCAGGGTGACCACGTCGGAGGGGCGGTTGGACCAGTAACCGCGCTGCTTGCCCTCGTGCCACCACACCACGAGCAGTTCCCCGTCGACGTACCGGAACTGCGGGCGGTGCCAGCGGTCCAGGTCGGCGGGGAGCCGCAGGTCGTGTTCGAGCAGGATGCCGTCAGGGCCGACGACGACCGCCTTGCGCCCGCGGCTCAGGACCAGGCAGGGCCATGCCTCGTTGACGATCAGCGTGTCGTCCCGGTCCTTGCGCTTCTCGGAGTCGAGCAGCCGCAGGGCCTCTTCGAGGGCGGGCCAGCCCAGTTCGTCCAGGATGCCGGCCCGCAGGGTGTGGGCGAGCAGCGGAGCGGTGTCGTGGCCGGCGGCGCGGGCGACGGCTTCCGGATTGACCCGCGGCGCCACCGCGCGGAACGGAGCCAGCCGGTGCAGGGCCTCCCGGGCCCCGGGCAGCCCGGTCGCGCCGGTGAACGCGTCGACCGCGCCGTCCAGCCATTCGCGCAGCACCCCGCTGAGCACCGGATGACCGGCGATGTGCTCCAGGACTTCGGACGCCCGGCGCTCGTGGCCCGCCGCGCCCACGGTACGCAGCAGCAGGGGACGCAGCCGCGGGTCCGCGGCGACGGCGGCCAGGTCGCGCCGTCCCGGCCGGGTGTCCCGCACCCAGCGGTGCAGCCCGAGCCGCACCGCGGCGCCGGGGGCCGGGACGTCGAGCGGAACTCCCCGCGCCGCGCACAGGTCCAGCAGGTCGAGGTCGACGCCCGCGTGACCGCGGCCCGAGAAGAGGTCGACGGCACGGCCGTCGGCGCACAGCCGGGGCGCCATGCGGGCGACCAGGTCGAGGGTGCTCCGCGACGCCTCGCCCACCGGACCGCCGCGCTTGCGGTGGGCGGCCCAGCGGCTGAGCCAGTCCGCGGCGTCGACACCCGCCGCCCCACCGCTCCCGTCGTCCTCGCCGGAAGCGTCGTCCTCGCCGGTCAGCAACCGGTCGGCGCCGCACTCGGCGAGCAGCGTCAGCCAGAACTCGTCGCTCTCGGCATCACGGTCGAGTCCGGCGGGCATGAACTCCAGCAGCCGGGCCCGCACCGCCGGTCGCTGCCCGGCGAGGACGGGCAGAACGGGCCGGTAGGCGTTCCAGAACGAGGCGGGTGCCCGGACGGCGGCCGGGGAGGCGATCAGATCGGCGAGCAGATCGCACTCCGCCTCCGTCCGGGACAGCCCGGCGGCCTTGATGAGCACGCGCGCGTCCTGCGGCAGCGACGCGTACGGCGGCACACCGGCCGCGCAGCGCTCCACCGTCAACTGCCGGAACTGCGCCCACGCCTGTGCCGCGTCCAGCCGCCCGGCGAGATCCTTCACATGCTGCTTGAGCGCCTTGACGGTCAGCGCCCCCGCGAAGGCGAACTCCAGGAACACGGCGCGCTGCCGCTCCTCGTCCACGTCGAGGGCGTGCACCCGCTCGGCGTCACGGGCCTTGCCGAAGAAGGCCGCGGCGTACGTGGTGTTGTCGTACCGGAGGAAGACCCGCGCGGCCTGCTCGTAGAAGGTGGGCAGGAAGTGCGGCACCGCCCGCCCCAGCCGTTCACCGAGGGCTTCGAAGCCCTCCTTGGCGGTGCCCGGACGGGACTTGGCCTGCCGTGCCAGCCGCTCGACGTCCTTGACCAGGGCCAGGGCGTGGTGCCCGTTGGCCGGGTCGTTGACCAGGGCCCAGGCGGGGAATCCCAGCGTCTCGCGGCGGATCTGCCCCACCTCGGGGGCCTCCGCCTCCCGCACGAGTCCCAGGAAGTCCAGGGCGAGGTCCTCGGCCTCGCCGAGGGTGCCGGGCACCAGCCGGACGACCCTGCGGTCGCCGAGCGCGGCATGCGTGTAGGTGCGCACGGTGAGGGCGTCGGCGTCCTCCCGGCGCGTGCTCCCCGGCGGCAGGAGCGCCCCGGCGTCGAGCAGTGCCGAGGCGGTGGCCTCGTCGCGGACGCCGGCCCCGGGGGCGACGGGCGTGGCGCCTTCGCCCGACCGCGCCCCGTCCGGCGCGGCCGTGACCTCGGTGGTCCCGTTCATGGTGCTCATGCCGCCCGCTCCTCGTCCTCGATGTCGCGTCCGGCGTAGAGCGCGGCCGCCATGCGCATGCCCTCCGACCAGGCCACCGGGCCGACCCGCCCGAGCTTGAGGACGCGCCCCGCGGCGTCGGTCCACACCAGCGGCCCGGTCTCCGTCTCGACGTAGCCGTCGTAGTCGCCGATCCAGACCCGGGCCTCGACGCCCCGGGCCTCCTCCCACACCGAGCAGACGGCGTACCCGCCGCGGACGCGGTAACCGAGCTGGGTGGCGCGGCCGTGGAGGAAACGCAGCTCCTTGAAAACGCCGCCCGCGTGGTCCTCGACCGAGGTGGCGTCGGCGTCCAGCGTCGAGGGACGGTGCCACACCTCCCGGAACAGCTGCTGGGCGCGCTGCTCCACGCCGAGTTCGACCGCGAACTCCCGCAGCTCCTCCAGGTCGTCGAGGAGCACCGGATGCGGCAGCCGGACGAGGTCGGGGGCGATGCGGACCGTGTCCCCGTCGAGGTCGACGAGGCCGAGACCGCGGTCCGGGTCGGCGTCCCGGAGGAACCCGGCGACCTCGCCGTCGGCGCCGGTGACGACGAGGTCACGCAGGGCGGCGCGCCAGGCCGGGTCCGGCCACACCCGGGTGAGGACGGCCAGGGGGACCGGCAGCGAGCGCACCATCCACCGCTCCACGTCGGTCAGGCACTGGCGTTCGTGCCGATCGAGCCACTCGACGAGCTGACGCAGGCCCACCACGGCCGGGTCGTCCGCCAGTTTGGCCGGGACCGACTTGAGCCGTCGTCCGGCGGCGTTGCGGCACACCACCTTGCCGTCGTCCAGGGCGACCTCGTAGTCCCCGGCCGTCACCCACCCCATGAGTGCCTCCCCGCACCGCTGTGATCAAGTGCTGGGAACTCTAGGCCAGCCCACTGACAACGCCGCGAGCGCCCGGGGACCCTGTGGAAAACCCTCGCGGGGCGGCGTGCGTTCGCCGGTCAGTCGTCCAGCCGCACCGGCATCAGCAGCGCGAACGTCGTCTCGTCGTCCGTGCGGCGGATCGCCACCGGCGCCGTGGGCGCCCCGAATTCCAGCACCACCCGGTCGCGGCCGGCGGCGGCGATCGCCTCCAGCAGGAAACCGCGGTCGACGGCCACGACGCTCCCGTCGCCGTCGCCGTCCTCGCAGACGGAGACCGTGCCGTCGTCCGCCACCTCGAGCACGCTGACCTCGGCGGAGGCGTCACCCCGCTCGCGTCCCGCGCCGGGGCGGACGGGACCGGACTCCAGTTCCCGGCGGAACGCGGCCGCTTCGACGAGGGCCCGCCGCCCGGACGGCAGGTGGACGAGCCGGCGGTAGTCGGGGAAGTCGTGGGCGATGCACTGCCCGGCCGCCTGGCGGTCCCCGGCCTCCAGCGTCACCCGGTCGCCCTCCACGGCGAGCCCGACGGGCCCGTCCCCGTCCAGCAGCGCGCGCATCGCGTCGGCGAGCGCGGCGGGCACGGTCACCTGTACCCGGGGCCCGCCGTGCCCCTCGGTGCCGATCCCGGCGACGGCCAGCCGGTAACGGTCGGTGGCCACGAGGCGGAGGGTGTCGCCCTCCACGTCGAACAGGACACCGCCGAGCATCGGCAGACCGGGGTCGGAACTCACCGCGTACCGGACCGCGTCCAGCGCGGCCGCCAGATCGGGGGCGGGGACGGAGAGCCGGGCGGCGGCGGTGCGTGGCGTGGTGGTCATGGGGTTCTCCCTCTGGTCGAGAAGCGATCGGAGTGCGGAGAACTCGGTGCGGGCATCGGCGAGACCTCGTTCGAGACGGCGCAGATGCGCCTGGAGCAGCCCGCGCACCAGATCGGTGTCCGCACCGGACCAGCCGGCCAGGATCAGCCGGATGTCCGCCAACGGCATGCCGGCCCGCCGCAGCCGTGCCAGCAGCCGCGCCTCGTCCAGCTGTTCCGGCGCGTACCAGCGGTAGCCGCTCACCGGGTCCACCCAGGCGGGCACCAGCACGCCGGCCCGGTCGTAGAACCGCAGGGCGCTCACGCCGAGGCCGCTGTCGCGGGCCATCTCCCCAATGCTGCGCATCTCGCTCTCCACGTCCGCGACTGTGGACCCTTGACCAGGTCGAGGGTCAACACCGGTCCCGCGGGCCCCACGGCCCACCCCGCCGTCTGCCATTCTTGCGCCGTGCGAGAGCCCGCCCCCGTGACGCCCGACGCCCCCGAGACGATGAGGACACCCCTGCTCACCCAGGAGTGGCTCGACCTGGCCTTCGTCCACTGGGCCGTCGAGCCCGCCGCCGTGGCGGGTCTCATGCCGCGCGGCACCGTCCCCGACACGCACGACGGGCTGACGTACGTCGGCCTCGTCGCCTTCCGGATGCACCGGGTCGGCTGGTTCCGGCTGCCCGGGGTGCCCTACCTCGGCTCCTTCCCGGAGACCAACGTGCGCCTGTACTCGGTGGACGCCCAGGGGCGGCGCGGCGTGGTCTTCCGGTCGATGGACGCCTCACGGCTGGTGCCGGTGGTGATGGGCCGCTTCGCCTTCCGGCTGCCCTATCTGTGGTCCCGGATGAGCGTCCGCTCCGCGGGCGGCACCGTGAGCTACGCGAGTTCCCGCCGTTGGCCCGGCCCGCGCGGCGCGTACAGCCGCGTCACCGTACGCGTCGGCGCGCGCATCGCCGAGCCCACCGCGCTCGAGCACTTCCTCACCGCCCGCTGGGGCATGCACAACGCGTTCCTCGGCCGGGCCTCGTACCTGCCCAACCACCACCCCCGCTGGCCCCTCCACCGCGCCGAACTCGTCACCTGCGACGAGAACCTGATCGCGGCCGCAGGCGTCCCCGCCCCCGTCGAAGCTCCCGTCAGCGTGCTGTACTCACCGGGTGTCCGGGTCCGCCTGGGGCGGCCCGCACGGCCCGCGGCCCTCCTGCCCCTCGGCCCTTGACCGCACGGCACGATGGTCGTCCGCCCCGGCGCTCCCCTCAGGGAGCCGCCGGGGCGGCAGGCCGTGCGGGGCGGGGTACCGGACTCAGTCGTCGTACGACAGCCCGTGCCCGGCGGGGAAGAGGACCCGGGCCGGGTCGTCCGCCCGCTGGACGGGTACGGGCAGGCTGCCGCGCGGCTCGGACCTGCCGGTGATCACCCGGGCGGCGGCGCGCAGTTCGACCTCGGTCCAGCAGTAGGAGACCAGTGAGGCCGGGACGTCGCCCAGGTGCGCGATGTCATAGGGGTTGCGCACGGCGAGGTGGACGACGGGGACGCCCGTCGCGAGCAGCCGGGACACCAGTGTGCGCTGGGCACTGGCGGCGTCCACGTTGTCGGTGGTGACCACCACCGCGTCCCGGCCCCGGGCGGCGGCCACGGCCTCGTCGATCTTCGCCGCGTCGGGTGCCCGGCCGGTGGCCAGGTGGGTGGTGCTGCAGCCCAGTTCGTCGAAGGCCCTGGCCAGCTCGGGCACCGTGGTGCGGGTGCTGTCGGTCGGGAAGGCCGGGCTGGCGCCGACCACCAGCAGTTTCCGCTGTCGGCGGCGCAAGGGGAGCGCCGCGTCCTCGTTGACCAGCAGGGTGGTGGTGCGCTCGGCGATCCGTGCGGCGGCGATCCGGTGCCTGCGGGCGCCGACCACCCGGTCGACCTCCCTCGGGGAGACGTAGGGGCTGCCGCTGAGCAGGCCGACCTTGTCCTTGAGCCGCAGGATGCGCAGGACCGACTCGTCGAGGCGCGCCTCGGTGATCTCCCCACTGTGCACGGCGGCCAGGACGCCCTTGTAAGCGACGTCGATGTTCGGCGGGAAGAGAAGCTGGTCGACGCCGGCCTTGAGGGCGAGCACCGGCACGCGGTCGTCGCCGTACTTGGTGCGCACACCGCGCATGTTGAGGGCGTCGGTGACGATCACGCCGTCGAAGCCGAGTTCCCCGCGCAGTACCCCCTGGAGGATCGCCGGCGACAGGGTGGCCGGCTCGTTGCTGGGGTCGAGGGCGGGGACCTGGAGGTGCGCGGTCATGATCGAGTCGACGCCGGCGGCGATCGCGGCCCGGAAGGGCGGTGCGTCGATACGCTCCCACTCCTCGCGGGTGTGGGTGATCACGGGCAGACCGGTGTGGCTGTCCTCGCCGGTGTCGCCGTGGCCCGGGAAGTGCTTGGCGCAGGCCACGACGCCGGCCCGCTGGTACCCCGTCACCTGGGCCGCGACCATGCGGCCGACCGCGCGGGGATCGGCGCCGAACGAGCGGACGTTGATGATGGGGTTGGCCGGATTGACGTTGACGTCGGCGACCGGGGCGAAGTTCTGACGGATGCCCAGGGCGGCCAGCTCGGTGCCCGATATCAGTCCGGCGGTGCGCGCGTCGGAGAGAGAGCCGCCCGCGCCCAGCGCCATCGCGCCGGGCAACTGGGTGGCGCCGCTGTCGATGCGGACGTTGGCGCCGTGCTCCTGGTCGATGGAGATCAGGGACGGGACGGGGGTGGGCAGGGCGAGCGAGGCACGCTGCACGCCGTTGGTCAGATCCGCGATCTGGCGGGGGTCCTGGATGTTGTTCGCCCAGCCGGAGAAGTAGATGACACCGCCGACGTGGTACTTGGCGATCAGCTCGGCCACCGTGCGGACGCCCAGTTCCCTGAGGTTGCGCTCCTGGTCGAGCGCGCTGGGAGAAGTGGCCGACGTACCGTAGAAGTACGGCACGAACAGCTGGCCGATCTTCGCCTCGATGCTCATCCTGGCGATGATGCGCGCGAGGCGGTCGTCGCGCTTGCGCGCCGCCGCGGGTGCGGCAGCCGCGCCCACGAGGCCCGTCGTGCTCGCGGCCACCACGGTCGCGGAGGCGAGCACGGTTCGTCTGGACAGACTTCGGTCCTGCATGCGGACATGCTCCTTCCAGCCTTGCCCATCAAGGGAATCGGCGGAAACGTGAAGGGCTCCCCGAACTGCGGGAAACCTAGCCCTCACGCACGGGCAGGGCAATAGGTCTAGACAAATTGGGTCCAGACCACGGGCGCCCGCCGGGCATCCGCCCGGACAGGCGCCCCTCTTCGGCGTCTGGAAGAAGCCCAGCGTCCGCAAGAAGCCCCGCGTCTAGAAGAAGCCCAGCTTCTTCGGGGAGTAGGAGACGAGGAGGTTCTTGGTCTGCTGGTAGTGCTCCAGCATCATCTTGTGGTTTTCCCTGCCGATCCCCGACTGCTTGTAGCCGCCGAAGGCGGCGTGCGCCGGGTAGGCGTGGTAGCAGTTGGTCCACACGCGGCCCGCCTGGATCGCGCGGCCCGCGCGGTAGGCGGTGTTCATGTCGCGCGTCCACACCCCGGCGCCGAGGCCGTACAGGGTGTCGTTGGCGATCTTGATCGCGTCGTCGAAGTCGTCGAAGGAAGTGACCGACACGACCGGCCCGAAGATCTCCTCCTGGAAGATCCGCATGCGGTTGTGGCCCTCGAAGACCGTCGGCTGGACGTAGTACCCGCCCTTCAACTCACCCTCGTGCTCGATGCGTTCACCGCCGGTGAGTACCTTGGCGCCCTCCTGCCGGCCGATGTCGAGGTAGGAGAGGATCTTCTCCAGCTGGTCGTTGGACGCCTGGGCGCCGATCATCGTGTCGGTGTCCAGGGGATGGCCCGGCTTGATCAGCTCGGTCCGGGCGACCGCGGCCTCCATGAACTCGGCGTAGTGGCCCCGCTGGACCAGCGCCCGGGAGGGACAGGTGCACACCTCGCCCTGGTTGAGGGCGAACATGGTGAAGCCCTCGAGCGCCTTGTCGCGGAAGTCGTCGTCCCGGGCCCAGACGTCGTCGAAGAAGATGTTCGGGGACTTGCCGCCGAGTTCCAGCGTGACCGGCTTGATGTTCTCCGAGGCGTACTGCATGATCAGCCGCCCGGTGGTGGTCTCCCCGGTGAACGCCACCTTCGCCACCCGCGGACTGGACGCCAGCGGCTTGCCCGCCTCCACACCGAAGCCGTTGACGACGTTCAGGACGCCCGGCGGCAGCAGGTCGGCGACGAGGCCGAGCCAGTAGTGGATCGAGGCGGGGGTCTGTTCGGCGGGCTTCAGGACGACCGCGTTGCCGGCGGCCAGCGCGGGAGCCAGCTTCCAGGCGGCCATCAGGATAGGGAAGTTCCACGGGATGATCTGGGCCACCACGCCCAGCGGCTCGTGGAAGTGGTACGCCACGGTGTCGTCGTCCACCTCACCGAGTGAGCCCTCCTGGGCGCGGACCGCCCCCGCGAAGTAGCGGAAGTGGTCGATGGCGAGCGGGATGTCGGCCGCCAGCGTCTCGCGCACCGGCTTCCCGTTCTCCCAGCTCTCGGCGACCGCCAGGCGCTCCAGGTTCGCCTCCATGCGGTCGGCGATCTTCAGCAGGATGTCGGAGCGCTCGGTCACCGAGGTCCGTGCCCATCCGGGGGCGGCCTCGTGCGCCGCGTCGAGCGCCCGCTCCACGTCCTCCGCCGTGCCGCGCGCGACCTCGGTGAACGGCTGCCCGTTCACCGGCGACGGGTTCTCGAAGTACTGCCCGCGCACCGGCGGCACGTACTCGCCGCCGATGAAGTGGTCGTAACGCGACTGGTAGGAGACGATCGCGCCCTCGGTGCCGGGCGCCGCGTAACGGGTCATCCTGTCTGCCTCCCTCGTCGAGCAGCCGTCCGCCGTTGGACGGCTCTGCGCGCGAGGCTAGGAAGCGGAACGTTGCAGACAGGTTGCGTGAGCGGCGGGGTGCCCCCGGAGGCGCCGGTGTCCTCTCACCATGCCCCCGGCGCGGCCAGCTCGGACTCCAGCGCGGCGAGCCGGGACCGGGTCGCGGCCGTCGGGCGCACCGCGGCCAGGGCGCGCCAGACGTCGAGGTCGTCCTCGCCCCACGGCGCGTGCGCCCAGTCGGCCAGCAGGTCGGGGTCCGCGCAGGCGATCAGCGCGGCACGCAGCCCGTCGGCGAGCCGACGCCGCAGCCGCTCGACCGCCGGAGCCCGGGAGCCGGGCAGCAGCGGACCGGCGTATGCCGAGGCGGCCGCCGTGACGGCACCGGCCCGCAGGCGGCGCTCGACCACCGTGGCGTCCGACTCGACGGGCATCGTCAGTCGGTACGGCCGCGCCACCAGCCGGGCGGGACCGAGGACGGCCCGCAGCCGGGCCAGTTCGGCGCGCAACGTCACCGGTGGCACCGCCTCGTCCTCGTAGAGCGCGCACAGCAACTCGTCACCGGTCAGACCCTCCGGGTGGTGGGCCAGCAGCACGACGATCTCGCTGTGCCTGCGACTGAGCCGCACTCTGCGGCCCTCCAGGGCGAGCAGCGCCTCGTCGCGGCCCAACGCGGTCAGCTCGGCCACCTCGGCGGCGGGCGGCTCCGGCGCGAGCAGCGCCAGCTGTGACTCCGCGGCACGGGCGACCGCCCGGACGAACCCCAGACTGTGCGGATGCGCCAGGCCGTCCCCGCCGGTGATGTCCACGGCGCCGAGCACCCGGCCGGTGCGGGGATCGTGCACGGGGGCCGCCGCACACGTCCACGGCTGGACCCGGCGGATGAAGTGTTCGGCGGTGAAGACCTGCACCGGCCGACCGACCGCCACCGCCGTGCCGGGAGCGTTCGTCCCCACCGCCGACTCCGACCAGCGGGCGCCCGGCACGAAGTTCATCCGGTCCGCCCGGCGCCGGGTCGCCGGATGCCCCTCGACCCAGAGCAGCCTGCCATGCGCGTCGCAGACCGCGAGCAGGTGCTCGCCGTCTGCGGCGAACGTGCCGAGGAGTTCCCTGATCAGCGGCATCACCGGCGCCAGCGGGTGCTCGGCCCGGTAGGCGCCGAGGTCGTCGTCCATGAGCTCCACGCTGGCGGTGCCGTCCGGGCCGACGCCCGCCCGGACCGAGCGCCGCCAGGACTCCGCCACCACGGGGCGCACGGGCTGCGGCACCGTACCCGCCTCGGTGAAGGCTTCGTGCGCCCGCCGCAGCGTCCGCGCGCGCTCCACGGGATCGGCCCCCGGTTCCAGAGCCAGCCACGAATCGGTCAACTCGGCCTCCCCGGACGGCGCAGCGACGGGGCCATCGTCACTCCGCGGAGGCGCGTGAACAACCTCTTCGACCGGGCGGATCACCCGAATGTGGCCTTCCGTCGTGGGTGTGCCCAGGATCAGACGAAGTTGACCAGTCTGATGTACCGGGTCCAGTCCCACAGCGGCCCCGGGTCCGTGTGGTCGCTTCCGGGCACCTCGTGGTGCGCGATGATGTGCTCGCGGTCCTTGGGGATGCCGTACGTCGCGCAGATCGCCGCGGTGAGTCTGGCCGACTGCTCGTACATGGCGTCGGTGAAGTACTCCGGCCGGTCCACCCACCCCTCGTGCTCGATGCCGATGCTGCGGGTGTTGTAGTCCCAGTTCCCCGCGTGCCAGGCGATGTCCGCCTCGCGGACGCACTGCGCCACGTGCCCGTCCGACGATCGCACGACGTAGTGGGCCGAGACCTGCCTGTCCGGGTTGCGGAAGATCGAGAGGGTGTCGGCGTACGTCTCCTGCGTGACGTGGACGACGACGAAGTCGACGGGGTAGGCCGAGGGGCGCGTCGACCGGGTGTAGTTGGACGCGCTCGCCGGCTGCCAGTCGAGGGAGGGGTACTCGACGGCACGGGGATCGACGTCGGGCCCGGGCCGTCCGCCGGGCCGGCGCCCCGCACCGGCTCCGGGCCCTGCGCCGGTGCCCGATTGTGCCGACGCCGGCGTGCCGGAGAGCAGCGCCAACGGGACGGTGGCGAGTGCGGCGCCCTGCAACAGGCGCCGCCTGGTCGGTGCGGGTGCTGTCCTTTCGCCTTCCATGGACTGACCTTTCGTCGGTGGGGCCCGGGGCCCGGTGGTGGGGGGTGCTGGTC
>MUMD01000252.1 GCA_002155895.1 Streptomyces rochei | reverse complement strand
CGGCACGGCGTTCCGGCTCCCACCCCGCCACTGACCTGCGTCAGCGGCGGGGTTCGGCGTCGCGGGCCCGCCGAGGTCGTTGGCCGGTGCCCCGCCACGGGGTTACTGTCTGCCGCGTTTCCCTGTCCGTCAGCGGAAGGAGTGCGGCTTCCCGTGGGGTCCCATCGCCGCCTTGCACCAACCGGGTTCGACCGTGGCGCCACCGCCGCCGTCGGCCTGTTCTCCGTCGCCGCCGCGCTCCTGGGCGCCGTACCGGCCACGGCCGCCCCGCAGGACGACCGGCGGGCGGAGGTGGACCGGCTCTACACGGAGGCGGAGCAGGCGACCGAGGCCTACAACAAGGCCGACGCGCGCACCGACGCGCTGCGCGAGGAGGTCAGCACGGCCCAGGAGGCGATCGCCCGGCAGCAGGAGCGGATCAACTCCATGCGGGACGCGCTCGGTTCGCTGGCCGGCGCCCAGTACCGCTCCGGCGGCATCGACCCGTCGCTGGCGCTGCTGCTCTCCGCCGAGCCGGACGACTACCTGGAGCGGGCCGCCACGCTGGACCGGGTCACCACCCACCAGGCCGGCCAGTTGAAGGAACTCCAGGAGGCCATGCGGGACCTGGCCCAGGACCGGGCCGAGGCCGCCGGCAAGCTCGCCGAACTGGAGAAGGGCCGCAAGGCGGTGGCCGCGCACAAGAAGACGGTGGAGCGCAAGCTCGCCGAGGCCCGCAGGCTCCTCAACTCCCTCCCCGACGAGGAGCGCGCCGACCACGCACGCGGCTCCCGGTCCGGCCGCACCGACCTGACCGCCCTCGGCGGCGACGCCCCCGCCTCCGGCCGCGCGGCAGCCGCCGTCGCCGCCGCCCGCTCCGCCCTCGGCAAGCCGTACGTCTGGGGCGCCAACGGCCCCGGCGGCTTCGACTGCTCCGGCCTCACCCAGTGGTCCTACGCCCAGGCCGGCGTCGGCCTGCCGCGCACCTCGCAGGCGCAGTCGGGCGCCGGACAGCGCGTCTCCCTGTCCGAGGCCCGCCCGGGCGACCTCGTCGCCTACCGGGACGACGCCAGCCACATCGGCATGTACGTCGGCAACGGCCAGGTCATCCACGCCCCCTACCCCGGCGCCCCCGTCCGCTACGACCCGGTCGGCATGATGCCGGTCTCATCGGTGACACGGGTCTGACCCACCCGGCCCGTAGCCGGGCCGGACGCCGGCCGCGCCCGGAGAGCACCGGAGAGCAGCGGTGACGGCCGCCGCGGCGGCCCCTTCGTCCGTCTCGCCCCCTGACCCCCTCGGCCCGGCGCCCGTACGATCGGGAAGGTGGCTGGTCGAAGGCGGGTGTCGGGTTCCTCCGTGGTGGCGCTGTGCCTGCTGCTCGTCTCCCTCGTGGCCTGCGGCGGCCGGACCACCGCCGACCCGGTGCGGACCGAGGTGCAGCAGGTGCTGGACCGGCGGGCCGCCGCCGTCCTCGGCCACGACCGCTCCGCCTACGCCCGCACCGGTACCGCGGCCTCCTTCGACAACCTCGGCGCGGTGCCGTTCGCCGCGTGGTCGTACCGCGTCACCGACGTGGACCGCGCCGGCGACACGGCCACCGCGGACGTCGAACTGCGCTACCGGCTCGACGGCTACGATCCGGGCCCCGTCACCACCCTGCGCACCGTGCGGCTGGAGCGGGACGGCCCGGACGGCGGTTGGTCCGTCGAGTGGGACCGGCCCGCCGCGAAGTCGGGCAGCCAGCCGTGGGACCAGGGCACGGTACGGGTCGTGAGGGGCACGCACAGCCTCGTGCTGGGGGTCGGCCAGTCCACCGGGGCGCTGCGCGGCTTCGCGGACCTGGCCGACCGGGCGGTGCCGGCCGTGTCGGACGCCTGGGACGGCGACTGGGCCGAGCGGGTCGTCGTCCTGGTCCCGGAGTCGCTGGAGGCGATGGCGGGCCTGCTCGGCTCACCGGCCTCCTCCTACCGGGGCATCGCCGCGGTCACCACCGGCGAGACCGGCGGCCGGGAGCACGCCCCCGCCGACCGGATCATCGTCAACCCCGACGCGTACGGGCTCCTGGGCACCCTCGGCAAACAGGTCGTCCTCACCCACGAGACCACCCACGTCGCCACCCGTGCCGACACCGACGCCGCCACCCCGCTGTGGCTGTCCGAGGGCTACGCCGACTGGGTCGGCTACCGGGGCAGCGGCCGCACCCCCGGCCAGGCCGCCCCCGGACTGGCCCGCGCCGTGTCCGAGGGTGAGGTGCCCCGGGACCTGCCGACCGACGAGGACTTCGGCTTCACCGCCGACGCGGACCGGCTGGCCCGCGCCTACGAGGGCGGCTGGCTGGCCTGTCTGATGATCGCCGACCAGTGGGGCGAGGACCGGCTGGACGCCTTCTACCGCGCGGTCGGCGCCCACGACCGGCGGGCGGGCGCGGTGGAGGACGCGATGGACGCGGTGCTCGGGATCTCGCCGGACGACTTCACGGAGCGATGGCGGGAGTATCTGCGGACCCGGCTCGGCTGAGCCGGCCCTTCCCGGCGGCCCGCCCGCGCGGCACCGTGCCGCGCCACAGGGCGCGGGCCGCGACCAGCGCCGCGGCCACCAGGAGGCCGTTGCGGACGAACAGCAGCCCGACGCCGACCGGATCGCTCGCGACGACCCGGGCGAAGTACACCGGGAACTCCAGCACCGTCACCGGGGCGGCCGCCAGCACCAGGACGACCGGCACCCGCATCCGGCTCGCCCGGAAGCACCCGCAGACCGCCGCCAGGCCGATCAGCCACACCAGGTACTGGGGGCTGATCACCCGGCTGGTGACGGTGAACATCAGCACCGCCGTGAACGCCGCGTCCGCCGCCGTGTGCGCCGCGAACCGCGAGGCCGCCAGCCGCCACAGCAGCAGCCACCCGAACGCCAGGGCGGTCAGCGCCAGCGCCACCGTGCTCACTGCGCCCACGTACGGGCCCAGGAACTCGACCGAGCCGTAGTTGAGCAGCACCTGGCCGTCCCAGCCGAAGTGCCGGGCCACGTGGAAGACCAGCGCGCCCAGGGACTCCACCTCGGTGCCCCGCTCCCGCTGGAACGTCAGGAAGGCGAACGCCCCCGGCATCGTCACGGCGAACAGCCCCGCCAGTCCGGCCGCGCCCAGGGCCGCCGCGACCCACGGAGCGCGAGCGCGCATCCCGACCAGGAGCAGCGCCGGCCACACCTTCAGCAGCGCCCCCAGCCCCACCAGGGCGCCCGCGACCCGCGGATGCCTCCCCGCGGCCAGCAGCGCGGCCACCGCGACGACGGTGACCATGACGTCGTAGCGGGCGTACACCGTCGGACCGAGCAGCGGGAGGCCCACCACCCACGCCCACGCCCCGCGCGGCGAGCGCCCGGTGCCCCGGCCCGCCCGCCACAGCAGGGCCAGCACGGCCAGGTCCGCGAGACAGGCCAGCACGAAGAAGGCCGTCGCGTACTCCAGGAAGGGCAGCAGCGCGGGGGAGAGGATCGCCAAGGCCGCGGCGGGCGGGTACTGCCAGGTGACATCGCCCAGCGGAAACGTTCCGGTGCGCAGGATCTCGTACCAGTCGCGGTAGATGACGGACACGTCGCTGGTGACGTCCGGGCCCGGGAAGACCCACACCTTCAGCACGAACAGCAGCAGCACCAGCCGTGTGGCGGCCCAGGCCGTCAGCGGCCACACCGGTGACCGCCCCGCGTCCGTCGTCACCACGTGCTCCCTGCCCGTCCGCGTGCCGTGCCGTGCGGCCATGATGACCCGGACACCTGTGCGCCTGCCACAGGACGCGGCCGGCCCCCGGGCCGTCCGGAGGGTTCGGTAGGGTCGGCGGCGTGCGCAAGACCTTGATCGTGACGAACGACTTCCCGCCCCGGCCGGGCGGCATCCAGGCCTTCCTGCACAACATGGCGCTGCGGCTGGACCCCGAGCGGCTCGTCGTCTACGCCTCCACCTGGAAGCGGGGCCGCGAGGGCGTCGAGGCCACCGCCGCCTTCGACGCGGAGCAGCCCTTCACCGTCGTACGGGACCGCACGACGATGCTGCTGCCGACGCCGGGCGCGACCCGTACGGCGGTCCGCCTGCTGCGCGAGCACGGGTGCACCTCGGTGTGGTTCGGCGCGGCGGCGCCCCTCGGCCTGATGGCCCCGGCACTGCGCAGGGCGGGCGCGGAACGCCTCGTCGCCACCACCCACGGCCACGAGGCGGGCTGGGCCCAGCTGCCCGCCGCCCGGCAGCTGCTGCGCCGGATCGGGGAGTCCACCGACACGATCACCTACCTCGGCGAGTACACGCGCTCCCGGATCGCGGGCGCGCTCACGCCCGAGGCGGCCGGGCGGATGGTCCAGCTGCCCCCGGGCGTGGACGAGAAGACCTTCCACCCGGGCAGCGGCGGCGACGAGGTGCGGGCCCGGCTGGGCCTGACCGACCGGCCGGTCGTGGTGTGCGTCTCGCGGCTGGTCCCGCGCAAGGGCCAGGACACCCTGATCCGGGCGATGCCGCGCGTCCTCGCCGCCGAGCCGGACGCGGTCCTGCTGATCGTCGGAGGCGGCCCCTACGAGAAGGACCTGCGCCGGCTCGCCGAGGAGACCGGCGTCGCCGCCTCCGTCCGCTTCACCGGCGCCGTCCCCTGGTCCGAGCTGCCCGCCCACTACGGCGCCGGGGACGTCTTCGCCATGCCCTGCCGCACCCGCCGGGGCGGTCTCGACGTCGAGGGCCTGGGCATCGTCTACCTGGAGGCCTCGGCGACCGGCCTGCCCGTCGTCGCGGGCGACTCGGGCGGCGCCCCCGACGCCGTGCTCGACGGCGAGACCGGGTGGGTGGTGCGGGGCGGCGACCCCGACCAGGCCGCCGACCGTATCGTCACGCTCCTGGGCGACCCGGAGCTGCGCCGCAGGATGGGCGAGAGGGGCCGCGCCTGGGTGGAGGAGAAGTGGCGCTGGGACCTGCTGGCGGAGCACCTGAAGGCGCTGCTGTAGCGGAGGGTGCCCTCGCAACGCCGGTGAACGGCAGGCCGAGAAGGGGCGCGGGGGACCGCGCGACAAGCCACGACGAACCCACACTCGCCGACCAACCGCCCCGGCACCCCACGAGGCGCCCTACTTCGCGTAGATCGCCTCGATCTCGTCCGCGTAGTCCTTGGCCACAACGCTCCGCTTGAGCTTCAGCGACGGCGTCAGATGCCCCGACTCCTCGGTGAACTGAGCCGACAGCACCCGGAACTTCCGCACCGACTCCGCCTTGGACACCGCCGCGTTCCCGTCGTCGATCGCGTCCTGGATCGCCGCGAGCAGGTCCGGGTCCTCCCGCAGCGACACCGCGGTCGAGCCGGCCGGCTTCCCGTGGTCCGCGCACCAGCGTCCGAGGAACTCCTCGTCGATGGTGACCAGCGCGCCCACGAACGGCCGCCCGTCGCCGACCACCATGCACTCCGCGACCAGCGCGTGCGCGCGGATACGGTCCTCTATGACGGCCGGGGCGACGTTCTTGCCGCCCGCGGTGACGATGATCTCCTTCTTGCGGCCGGTGATCCGCAGATAGCCGTCCTCGTCCAGGGTGCCGATGTCGCCGGTGTGGAACCAG
Source organism: Streptomyces rochei (assembly GCA_002155895.1). Lineage (GTDB taxonomy): Bacteria > Actinomycetota > Actinomycetes > Streptomycetales > Streptomycetaceae > Streptomyces > Streptomyces rochei. Next base: position 3,061 of record MUMD01000252.1, on the reverse strand, counting down.
CCGTCCGCCAGCGCCTCGGCCGTCGCGCCCGGGTTGTTCCAGTACTCCTTGAACAGGTGCTCGCCGTGCAGCAGCACCTCCCCGTCGTCCGCGATGCGCACCACGGACCCGGGCAGCGGCTGACCGACCGTGCCGATCTTCTGCCGGTCCCAGGGGTTGAAGGCGGTGGCCGCGCAGGACTCGGTCAGGCCGTAGCCCTCCAGCACCGTGAAGCCGATGCCCCGGAAGAAGTGGCCGAGCCGCTCGCCGAGCGGGGCGCCGCCGGAGATGGCGTACTCGCCGCGCCCGCCGAGGACCGTGCGGAGCTTGCTGTAGACGAGCTTGTCGAAGACCTTGTGCTTGAGCTTCAGGCCGAAGGACGGCCCGGACGACGTGTCCAGCGCCTTGCTGTACGCGATCGCCGTGTCCGCGGCCTTGTCGAAGATCTTGCCCTTGCCGTCCGCCTGCGCCTTGGCCCGCGCCGAGTTGTAGACCTTCTCGAAGACGCGTGGCACGCCGAGGATCAGCGTCGGCCGGAAGGCGGCCAGCTCGTCGGTGAGGTTCTTGATGTCCGGGACGCAGCCCAGCTTGATCGGCGCGATCATCGGCGCGACCTGCACGAGGCGGCCGAAGACGTGGGCGAGCGGCAGGAAGAGGAGGACCGAGCACTCACCGGTGCGGAAGAGCGGACGCAGCCGCTCCACGACGTTGCCGCACTCGGCGAAGAAGCTGCGGTGGGTGAGCACGCAGCCCTTGGGGCGGCCGGTGGTGCCGGAGGTGTAGACGATGGTCGCCGGGTCGTCGGCCTTGGCGATCGAACCGCGCTCCTCGACGGCCCGGTCCGTGACGTCCTGGCCGAGGCGGCCCAGCTCCTCCACGGCACCGGCGTCGATCTGCCAGACGTGCTTGAGGGCGGGCAGCCGCTCGCGCACCGACTCGACGGAGGCGGCGTGGCCGGCGGACTCCACGACGCAGGCGGTGGCGCCGGAGTCGCTGAGGATCCACTGCACCTGCTCGGGCGAGCTGGTCTCGTACACCGGCACGGTGATCGCGCCCGCGCTCCAGATCGCGAAGTCCAGCAGCGTCCATTCGTAGCGGGTACGGGACATCAGGCCGACCCGGTCGCCGGGCTGGACCCCGGAGGCGATGAGGCCCTTGGCGGCGGACTGCACCTCGGCGAGGAAGTCGCGGGCGTTCACGTCCTGCCAGACGCCGCCCACCTTGCGGGCGATGACGGCGACGTCCGGGTGCTGCGCGGCGTTTCTGCGGACGATGTCGGTCAGATTTCCGTCCGCAGGGACCTCGTACAAAGCCGGAAGGCTGAACTCGCGCAAGACTGCTGCTCCTCATAGGGCGCCGGCGCCACGACACTGTGTGATGCGACGGTGCGGTCCAAGGCTCGGGCAAGCGCTCCGGACGACTCATGCGGAATTCACATGTTGAAATCCAGAGCACGACTGGACTGCCCGGACGTTACCCGCCGGTATGGCTTCTCCGACAGGGGGTCCCCGCGAGATGTTCGCTGCGTCACACGGATGGGGTTTTCTTCGCGCACAGTAGTCGACACATCGACCGACCAGCCAGTAACCGCAGGTCCGACCGCCACTGTTCACCGGAGCCACGCGCTGCTTACGCTTGATCGCCATGGCACCCACACCGTCCGGCGACACGAGGACACGCGTCCACGTGATCAGCGACGTCCACGGCAACGCCCGCGACCTGGCGAGGGCCGGCGACGGCGCCGACGCCCTGATCTGCCTCGGCGACCTCGTCCTCTTCCTCGACTACGCCGACCACTCGCGCGGCATCTTCCCCGACCTGTTCGGCGTCGACAACGCCGACCGCCTCGTCGAGCTGCGCACCGCCCGCCGCTTCGCCGAGGCGCGGGAACTCGGGGCGCGGCTGTGGGCGGGCGTCGACGGTGACCGGGCGGAACTGATCGAGGGAGCGGTGCGGCGGCAGTACGCCGAGATGTTCGCCGCATTCCCGACGCCTACGTACGCCACCTACGGCAACGTCGACATGCCGCCCCTGTGGTCCGAGTACGCCGGACCCGGCACCACCGTGCTCGACGGGGAGCGGGTGGAGATCGGCGGCCGGGTCTTCGGCTTCGTCGGCGGCGGACTGCGCACCCCGATGCGGACGCCGTACGAGATCGGCGACGAGGAGTACGCGGCGAAGATCGAGGCCGTCGGCGAGGTGGACGTGCTGTGCACGCACATCCCGCCGGAGGTGCCGGAACTGGTCTACGACACGGTGGCGCGGCGCTTCGAGCGGGGCAGCCGCGCGCTGCTGGACGCGATCCGCCGTACCCGGCCCCGGTACGCGCTGTTCGGGCACGTGCACCAGCCGCTGGTGCGGCGGATGCGCATCGGGGCCACCGAGTGCGTGAACGTGGGTCACTTCGCGTCGACGGGCAAGCCGTGGGCGCTGGAGTGGTGAGCCTCGGTGACCAGGGGTGCGCGGGCAGGTGGTGACGGTCGCGCCGCCGGTGCGCGATAGCCTTCACGCGGCACACGTGCGCGCCACGGGCGCACGACGACCCTCAGTACCGGCCCGCATCCGACAGGAGCCACGGCGATGGCGGAACACACCAGCTCGAGCATCACCATCGAGGCGGCACCGGCCGACGTCATGTCGGTGATCGCCGACTTCGCCCGCTACCCGGACTGGACCGGCGAGGTGAAGGAGGCCGAGGTGCTCGCCTCCGACGCGCAGGGACGCGCCGAGCAGGTCCGGCTGGTCATGGACGCCGGGGCGATCAAGGACGACCAGACCCTCGCCTACACCTGGACCGGTGACCACGAGGTCTCCTGGACCCTGGTCAAGTCCCAGATGCTGCGCTCCCTCGACGGCTCCTACCTGCTCAAGCCCGCCGGCACGGGCACGGAGGTCACCTACCGGCTCACGGTCGACGTCAAGATCCCGATGCTCGGCATGATCAAGCGCAAGGCCGAGAAGGTCATCATCGACCGGGCGCTGGCGGGCCTGAAGAAGCGCGTGGAGTCCGCATAGCCGAGGGCAGTCGTGCCTCCCCCAGTGCCTGAACGGCCCGGGAGGTACCCCCGGGGCGGCACGGGTG
>MUMD01000251.1 GCA_002155895.1 Streptomyces rochei | reverse complement strand
CGTCGGCGGCGTGCACCTCGGGCCGGTCCAGGGCGGCGGCCAGCGCGGCGCCGACCGCGCCGGAGCCGCAGCACAGGTCCACGACGACGGCGGCGTGCGGCGCGTGGGCCAGCGCCCGGGCCACCAGGAACTCGGTGCGGCGGCGGGGCACGAAGACCCCGGGCCCGACGGCGATGCGCAGGCCGCGGAACCCGGCCCAGCCGAGGACGAGTTCCAGCGGGAGGCCACGGACGCGGCGGTCCACGAGGTCGGCGAGTTCGCCGGCGGTGCGGGCGCCGGCCAGGATCAGCTCGGCCTCGTCCTCGGCGAAGACGCAGCCCGCGGCGCGCAGGGCCGCCACGACGGCGTCATGGGACGGGAGCGCGGCGGAGAAGGGCGCGGGAGGGGAAGGGGGAGACGGTGGGGGCATGGAAGCGGAGAGCCTTTCGCGAACCGAAGGGCGCTCTCGCGGTCACCCGTTGCCGGTGACCGTGCTGCCGTGAAGTGAGAGCACCCGTGCCGACACAGCGGTAATGGGTCTCACCTCCTGGCGTCCGTCGGCCGGGGCTGTCCGCGGCCGACGGTCACATTACCCCAATGATCAGACGCCGACGGTCTCCTCCGCCTCCTCGTCCGCCTCGGTCTCCGCCCGGTCCGCTTCCGGGGCCGGGGACGCGCTCCCGCGCCCGTCGGGCCGCGCGTGCTTCGGCTGGCCCAGGGCCGAGGCGGGTGCCGTGCCGTGCCGCTCGCGCAGGGCGGCGAGGGCGGTCACCGCGAGTCCGAGCAGCAGCCAGGCGACCAGCGTCCCCACGTTGCGGCCCAGTCCGTCGCCGTCGAAGTAGAGCAGGGCGCGGGCGCCCTCGACGAACCCGGCGCCGTTCCAGAAGGCGTGCAGGGCGCCGAAGAAGCCGTTCTGCAGCTCGGGCCGGAACAGACCGCCGGAGCTGGTGAAGTTGAGCATCACGAACAGCACCATCATGGCCAGGGTGGTCCACCGCTTGAGGAAGGTGTGCAGGCCCACGCCGACGAAGAGGATGCCCGCGGCGTACAGCCAGGCCATGCCCCACACGCCGGCGAGGTCGTGGTGGGCGAGACGGAAGACCGGCCCGGCGAGCAGGGCGCCGATGCCGCTGACGACGACGGAGACGCCGAGCGTGAGCAGGGCCCGCACCCGCATCGGCAGGGCGCCGCCCGCCGCGCCGAGGGCGGCGACGGAGGCGTAGGAGCCGATGCTGATCGCGATCAGCAGGAAGAACAACCCTTGCCCGGTGGGGTCGTCGTCGACCGGGGTGGCCACGTCGGTCACCTTCAGCGGGGCACCCTGGCGCTCGGCGACCGGGGTGAAGACCTTCTCCGCGGCCATGGCGCCCATGTCGGAGGCGGCGGTGGCCACCACGACCTCGGGCGCCTCGCTGCCCGGGACGTAGGCGCCGGTGATCTCGCGGGCCCGGAGGAGATCGACGGCGTCGGCGCGGCTCGGGACGGTCCGTACGTCGACCGCGTCACCGGCCGCGTCCTTGACCGACTGGGCGAGCACCTTCGCCTCGGGGGCGGAGCCGACGACGGCCACCGGGAGGTGGTTCGGCTCGGGGGTGACGAAGGCCCCCATGTACGCGAGCCCCATACCGACGCACATCAGCAGGGGGGTGATCAGGTGCGTCACCACGTGGCGCAGGGCGTGCGACTTCATCGCGCACATCCTCCAGAGGTCGGCGGGGAACGGCGGCCGGACGGCGGCCGGAAGATGGTTGGCTTATACAACCCTCTCTTCAAGTTGTACTGTACAACTAGCGAGCTGGAGGAGGACCTGTGACGACGGCCAGGACGCCCGATGAGACGACTGTCACCCCTGGAGGGCGCACCGCGGACGCGTCCGTGGAGACCATCCAGCGGGAGATGACGGCCTTCGCCCGCCGGGCCCGCGCCTCGGCCGGGCGCATGCACCCGGAGCTGTCGCTGGTGTCGTACACCCTCCTGGGCCACCTGGAGGAGCGGGACGGCTGCCGGGCCACCGACCTGGCGGCCCACTACGCCCTGGACAAGTCCACCGTCAGCCGCCAGGTGTCCGCCCTGGAGCGCACCGGCCTCGTCGAGCGGCGCGTCGACCCGGACGACCACCGCGTCCAGGTCCTGCACCTGACCGAGGCCGGGCGGCGCATCCTGGCCCAGGTGACCGAGAGCCGCCGGGCCGCCGTCCGGGAACGGCTGGCGGACTGGTCCGAGGAGGACCTCGCCCGCTTCTCGGCGTATCTGGAGCGGTACAACGCATGGCCGGACGCCCCGGCCGACGGGGACCGGGACCGAGATCCGGGCCCCGGGCACGTACGGTGGACCGGTACGCACTGATCACGCCGGCGCGGCTCGCCCTTCGCGCCGGTCCGAAAGGCCCCTCCGCATGAACACCACCCGAGGCTTCACCGGGCGCGCGCGCACCGCCCGGCCGGGGCTGCCGCCCGGCCAGTACGACGCCGGCGACGACTGGCCCGTGCTGTCCGCCGAGGTCACGCCCGATCTGACACCCGCCGACTGGACGTTCCGCGTCGGCGGACTGGTCGCCGAGCCGCGCACCTGGGACTGGGCGGACGCCCACCGCATGCCGGCGTCGGCGTACGAGGGCGACATCCACTGTGTGACCGGCTGGTCGAAGTTCGGGGTGCGGTTCGCCGGCGTTTCCCTGGACGCCTTCCTGGCGGCGGCCGGTCCGCTGCCGTCCGCCACGCACGCCGTCGCCTACGCGCACACCGGCTACACCGCCAACCTGCCGCTCGCGGACCTGACCGGCGGGCGCGCCTGGATCGTGTGGGAGTACGACGGGCGGCCGCTCACCCCCGAGCACGGCGGACCGGCACGGCTGGTGGTGCCGCACCTGTACTTCTGGAAGAGCGTCAAGTGGGTCGCCGGCCTGGAACTGCTCGACCACGACGAGCCGGGTTTCTGGGAGCGCAACGGCTACCACCCGCGCGGCAACCCCTTCGAGGAGCAGCGGTACTCCGGTGACTGAGACGGCGACGCACACGACGACGGCCTTCACTCCCCCGACGCGGTTCGCCGTGCCCGGGCGCATCGAGGTGGCGGGCGAGGTGGCCGCGCGCTGGCAGCCGGCCACCCTCACGGAGATCCGCCGGGAGACGCCCCGCGCGTCCACCTTCCGCCTCGCGGTGCCCGGGTGGGCGGGCCATCTGCCCGGCCAGCATCTGATGCTGCGGCTGACGGCCGAGGACGGGTACACGGCCCAGCGGCACTACTCGCTGGCGTCCGCGCCGGACGACTCGGGACACGTGGAGCTGACCCTGGACCACGTGGCGGACGGCGAGGTGTCCGGCTGGTTCCACCGGGTCGCCCGGCCCGGTGACCGCGTCGAGGTGCGCGGCCCGCTGAGCGGCTTCTTCGCCTGGCCCGGCGACCGGCCCGCCCTGCTGCTGGGCGCGGGTTCCGGGGTGGTGCCGCTGATGTCGATGGTCCGGCACCACCGGGCGCGGCGGCTTTCGGTGCCGCTGCGGATGCTGGTGTCCGCGCGCGGCCCCGAGGACTTGATCTACGCGCGTGAGCTGGGACCGGAGACGACTCCGGTGTTCACCCGGACCGCGCCCGCCGGGACGCCGGTGGGCCGGTTGGCGGCCGCACACCTGGCACCGCTGCTCTCCGAGCCGCCCGCCGGCGGCTGGGAGGCGTACGTGTGCGGTTCCAACTCCTTCGCCGAGCACGCCTCACGGCTGCTGGTGGCGGCCGGTCAGCCGGTGGACCGCATCCGGATCGAACGCTTCGGCTGATCCGGCGCGCCCTCTCGGACCCGTCCGCCTCCGGGGTGAGAACGGGTGAGCGAGCCGGGCCGTACGGGGTACCAGACCTGTGCGGGGACACGCGGACGAGGGGCGGAGGTCGACATGCGAACCGGGGTGCGCGGCCGGCGCCCGCGGCACAATCCGCTGCGACGCCGTTCGGACGTCGTCGAGAGGTGGACGGCGGTGCTCGTCGCCGTCCTGCTGGTCGTGGGCGCGCCGCTGCTGGGAGCGGCCACCGCCCGGTGGAGTCACGACGGGGCCCAGGAGGTCGCGGCGGAGCAGCGGGCCGAACGGCACCGCGTGCGGGCCACGGTGGAGGGCCGGACCCCGGACACCCTCCCGTCGGTGCAGGCGGGCGGGCAGCACTCCTACCGGGCGACGGTCCGCTGGACCGGCCCGGACGGCACCGAGCGGACGACCTCGGCACGGGTCCCGGCCGGTACCGGGAACGGTGACGCGGTGCACGTGTGGCTGGACTCGCGCGGCCGGAGCGTACCGGCGCCGACCGACGACTCCGCGGTCCTCCAGCACAGCGTGACCGTCGGCGCCTGCACGGCGATCGGGACGGTGCTGGCGGTGCTCCTCGCGCACGGCGCCGTGCGCAAGGTGGCCATGCGGCGCCGACTGGCCGAGTGGGACCGGGACTGGGCCCTGACCGAACCGCAGTGGACGCACCGCCGGGCCTGACCCGGCGGCGCCGCCTCGCCCCGCGGCAGGGGGCACCGGCTCGCCTCTTCCCGCCCCGCACACCCCTGACCTGCGGTTCGACCGATCGAACACCCCCGGGGAGCCGTGATCGGGATCTGGCGGGCCCCGTGATCGCTCACGTACGGTGTGATCATCCGCACGGTCCGGCGGCGACTCCCAGCAAAGGCGGTTCTCGATGGCCCTGTTCGACCTTCCGCTCGACGAACTCCGCGCCTACCGCAGCGCGTCGGCCGAGCCCGAGGACTTCGACGCCTTCTGGGACCGGACGCTGACCGAGGCCCGCGAGCACGAGTTGGCCGTCGCCTTCGAGCCAGTCGACACCGGGCTGTCCACGGTGCGGGTGCACGACGTCACCTTCTCCGGCTTCGGCGGCCATCCGGTCAAGGGATGGCTGACGCTGCCGGCCGCGGCGGAGGAACCGCTGCCGCTGGTCGTGGAGTTCGTCGGGTACGGGGGCGGGCGCGGGCTGCCCCACGAGCACCTGCTGTGGGCGTCCACCGGGCGGGCCCACTTCGTCATGGACACCCGCGGGCAGGGCAGCGCGTGGGGCGGCGGCGGCGCGACCCCGGACCCGGTCGGCGGCGGCCCCGCGTACCCGGGCTTCATGACCCGCGGCCTGGACGCCCCGGAGAACTACTACTACCGCCGGGTCTTCACCGACGCCGTGCGCGCGGTGGAGGCGGCCCGCTCCCACCCGCTGGCCGACGCGGGGCGCACGGTGGTCCTCGGCGGGAGCCAGGGCGGCGGCATCGCGATCGCCGTCGGCGGCCTGGTGCCGGACCTGACGGCGGTCGCCCCGGACGTGCCCTTCCTGTGCGACTTCCCGCGCGCGACCACCCTCACCGACCGGCACCCCTACCGGGAGATCGGGCTGTACCTCAAGACGCACCGCGGTCGCACCGAGGACGCGCTGCGGACGCTGTCGTACTTCGACGGGGTGCACTTCGCGGCCCGCGGCCGGGCGCCGGCGCTCTTCTCGGCGGCCCTGGAGGACCAGACCTGCCCGCCGTCGACCGTCTTCGCGGCCTTCAACGCCTGGGCCCACGACGACAAGGAGATCGAGGTGTACGACTTCAACGACCACGAGGGCGGCGGCCCCTTCCAGCAGGCCGCCAAGGTGCGCTGGCTGCGTTCGCTCCTGTGACCGCGAGCCTCCGGCGTCCTGTACCGCGCCTTGTGGCGGGGTGACGGACGGGCGACGCGCGGGTGAGGTTTCGGCCGAACCGGCGGGCGACCCTTCCCTGCTGGTTTAGACCAATGATACTTCTGGTGGCGCACCGAGCCCGCACGGCTACCGTACGTCACCCACAGGAGGGCGCGGCATGGCCCGCACCGCTTCGCCGGACCACTCCCCCGCCGACGCCTCACCGCTGTACCGGCGGGTGGCCGCACGCCTGCGCGGCGAGCTGCACGACGGCACCTTCCCGCCGGGTGAACGACTGCCCGGCGAGCGCCGGCTGGCCGAGCACTTCGAGGTGAGCCGGGAGACCGTACGGCAGGCCCTGGAGGTGCTGCGCCGGGACGGATTGCTCGCCACCGACCGGCGGGGCAGCCACGTCGCCCTGCCGGGGCCGACCCCCCAGAGCCCGGCGTCGCTGGCCTTCCCGGTCGGCGCGCGGGCGGCCCGGCCGTGCGCCGGCGACCGGGCCACCGTCTCCTGGGAGCCGCCGTCCCGGGAGCACGCCGAGGCCCTGGGGCTGGCACCGGACCGGCCGACCCTGGTGCACCGCTACACGTCCTCGACCGCCGACGGCGGCGGACGACGGACGGCCGTGACCTCGTTCTCGGCGGTGGCCCTGGCCGAGGTCGGGGAACTGGCCCGGTACCGAGGCCGCGCCGACGGGTCGGCCTCGGCACAGCTGTGGCGGGCCTACGACTGGATGCGCGGGGCGGGCCTGACCCTGCACCACCGCGACACCATCACCCGGCTCGCCGACACGCAGGCGGTACGGGTCGTCCGGCTGGTGCACGACCAGTACGCGCGCCCCCTGGAGATCACCGATCTCCTCGTGGACGCCGGACAGGACGCGCTGGTCTACGAGTTCACGCTGCCGGCGGCCGGCTGACCCCTCCGGCGTCCGCGTTCACGACAGGCGCCGGGCCACGAGCAGCCGGGCGCGCGGACTGCCGTCGGGCCGGCGACCGAACTCGGGCAGCGCCCGCAGTTCGGCGCGGAACCCGGCACGGGTCAGCTCCCGGCCCACGTCGCCGAGCCGGAACGTGCGGTAGTACATGACGAACGGCGGCCGCCACAGCGCGTTGCGCACCCGCATCGCGGCGTCGAAGCCGAGCAGGGTCCAGTAGCCGAGGGAGCCGGGACGGGGCGGCGCGACGACGGGGAAGGCGAAGCAGCCGCCCGGCCGCAGCACGGACCGCACCTGTCCGAACAGGCCCGGCAGTTCGCGGGGCAGGAAGTGCCCGAAGGCGCCGAAGCTGACGACGAGGTCGAAGGCGGGGCCGAAGGGCAGGGCGCGGGCGTCCGCGCGCACCCAGGAGACCGCGGGCCCCGCGGGCACGGCGCGCTGCCGGGCGACCGCGAGCATGCCCGCGCTGAAGTCGACGCCGGTCACCCGGTCCCGGCACACGCGGGACAGCACGTCCACTCCCGCGCCGGTGCCGCAGCACAGGTCGAGGCCGGCACCGAAGGGGCCCAGATCCGCCAGCGCCGAGGCGACGGCGTCGAGCACCCGGTCCGGCGTCCGGTACGGGGTGTGGTCGAACTTGGGCGCGAGCAGGTCGTAGCCGTGCTCGACCGACGACAGTGCCTGGACGGCGAGTTCGCGCAGCGTGGGGCCTTCGGGGCTGAACATCGGGTCAGCCTAGGGCCTGGCCGGTGGGGTCGGTGGGGGCGCGCCGTTCGCCCAGCACCGTGAGGACGTGCTCGCACCAGCGGGCGTTCTCCCGCTCGAAGGAGATGCCGGCGAGCAGCGTGAGATAGGGGCCGACGCGGCCGGCCTCCCGCAGGTGCTCCTCCTCCGTACGGCCGTCCAGGAGGCGTTCGCGGACCCGTTCGTAGCGGGCGAGTTTGCCGAGCGCCCAGGTCCGGCGCTCCTCCACCAGGGCGCGGACCCGCTCCGGGTCGATGCCGTCCATGGCCTGCATCTTGATCAGGAACTCGTCCCGGACGGCGGTCGGGCGTCGGGTCGGCTCGGCGGCGAAGGCGCTCAGCCGATCCCGGCCGGCCTCCGTGAGCGAGAAGAGCCGCTTGGTGGGACGGCGCTCCTGCGGCACCGTCCGCGCCTCGATGAGCCCCTCGTCCGCGAGGCGCTCCAGCTCGCGGTAGAGCTGCTGCGGGGTGGCCGGCCAGAAGTTGGCGAGCGAGACGTCGAACACCTTGGACAGCTCGTAGCCCGAGGCCTCGCCCTCCAGCAGGGCGGCCAGGACGGCGTACTTGAGAGACATGTCGACACGCTAGCAAGGAGGAACTAGTCTGCTCCGCACCTATTCAAAAAGTTCAGTATCACTGGACTTCCTCCCCGACTTCAGGAGCTGCCATGCAGGCATTCCGCGCGGCGGTCGAGGCCGACGACCTCGACGCCGTCGAAGCGCTGTTGGCCGAGGACGTGGTCTTCACCAGCCCCGTCGTGTTCAAGCCCTACCGCGGCAAGGCGATCACGGCGGCGATCCTGCGCGCGGTCGCCCGCGTCTTCGAGGACTTCCGCTACGAGCGCGCCATCGGCGACCCGGACGGCCGGGACCACGCGTTGCTCTTCTCGGCGCGGGTGGGTGACCGCGAGATCGGCGGCTGCGACTTCCTCCACCTCGACGCGGACGGCCGCATCGACGAGCTGACGGTGATGGTGCGACCACTGTCGGGCGCGCAGGCCCTGCAGGCGGCGATGAGCGCGCAGTTCGAGAACATCGCCCGCGAGGCCCGGGAGGCGGGGGCCGCCTCGGACGGCTGACCCGGCCCGCCCCTGCGGACACGGAAGACGAGAAGACGGAACATCCGTCGCACCCTCGGCGTCGAGAAGGGCGGGAGCCGCTGCGGGCTCCCGCCTCTCCGCCCCCACGGCCCTTCCGGCGGCCATTCCGTGGTAGGGTGCGAGAAGCACTCGTGTACGCCCCTTCTTTCCGGGCGCCGGTGCTGTTCTCCCTTCGGTTCGCCGACCCGCCCGTCCAGCCGACCGGCGCGTCGACTTCCCAGCACGACCTCGCGAGCAGGGACACCCCTGCCGTCTCCGAGGCGCTGTTCCCGCCGTCGCGGGTGTGTCGTGAGACCCCTCGTACGGCCTCTTCCCCCCTTCTTCCGCATGTTCCGTGCCCGTGTCCTCGAAAGGACCGACCACCATGACCACCACACTCGAACACCCCCTCGTACGCCGGTCCCCGTCCGAGACCGTGCGCGGTGTCCTCGACATCGACGCGGGCGGGAGGGGCCACCTGCGGGGCGAGCACCTCCAGCCCGAGCCGACCGACCCCTCCGTCTCCCCCGCGCTGATCCGCCGCCACGGCCTGCGCAAGGGCGACCTGGTCGAGGGCGTGAGCGGAGACCGCCGCGCCCTCACCGACGTCGTCCGGGTGGGCGGCCGCACGCTCGACCGGCAGGGCACCCGGCGTAGCTTCGGCGAGCTGACCCCGCTGCACCCGCACACGCGGCTGCGCCTCGAACACCCGGCGGCCGGAGTGACCGGGCGCCTCGTCGACCTGCTCGCACCGGTGGGCAAGGGGCAGCGCGGGCTGATCGTGGCCCCGCCGAAGACCGGCAAGACCGTCCTGCTCCAGCAGATCGCCGCCGCGGTCGCCGGGAACCACCCCGAGGCCCGCCTGATGGTGGTGCTGCTGGACGAGCGCCCCGAGGAGGTCACCGACATGCGGCGGGCGGTCCGGGGGGAGGTGTACGCCTCGACCTTCGACCGCGCCGCCCGGCAGCACATCGCGCTCGCCGAACTCGTGATCGAGCGGGCCAAGCGGCTGGTCGAGGCCGGCGAGGACGTCGTCATCCTGCTGGACTCCCTCACCCGGCTGTGCCGGGCGCACAACAACGCCGCCGCCTCCGGCGGCCGCACCCTGAGCGGGGGTGTCGACGCCGGGGCCCTGATCGGACCCAAGCGCTTCTTCGGCGCCGCCCGGCAGGCCGAGGAGGGCGGCTCCCTCACCGTCCTCGCCACCGCCCTGGTGGAGACCGGCTCACGGGCGGACGACTTCTACTTCGAGGAGCTGAAGAGCACCGGCAACATGGAGCTGCGGCTCAGCCGTGAACTCGCCGCCCGCCGGGTCTTCCCCGCCGTCGACGTGACCGGCTCGGGCACCCGCCGCGAGGAACTCCTGCTCTCCCCCGCGGAGTCGGCGGCCGTGACCGGGCTGCGGCGGGTCCTGCAGGGCCGGGACGGACAGACCCGGGACGGGCGGTCCGGCCTGGAGACGCTGCTGGAGCGGATGCGCCACACCCCGGACAACGCGTCGTTCCTGCGCGCCGTCCAGCCGACCCTGCCCGCCGCCGGCTGACGGGACGCGGGCCCGGGGAGCGCCGGCCGGCCCGCCCCGGGCCCGCGTCCTCTACGGCATCCGGGTGCTCGCGTACGCGACTCGGCCCGGGAAGCGTGGCGCTCCCGGGGTCCGTTCCTACGTTTGCGGTATGACTATCGGATTCTCATCCCGGGCGGTTCGTTCCACCTGTGTGCTCTGCGCGGCCGGGCTGCTCACGCTCATGCCCGCCGCCGCGGCCGCCCGCGCGGAACGGCCGGACCCCCGCCCGCCCGGTGGGGCGCAGGCCGTCTCGCCGCAGCGGGCGGTGCTGTACCGCTCCGGTACCCAGGTCCGGCCCCGCCCCGGGGCGCCCGGGGTGCCCGATGTCTCCGCGCTGTCCTGGGTGGTGGCCGACGCCGGCACCGGCGACGTCCTCGCCGCGCACGACGCGCATCGCAAGCTGCCTCCGGCGAGCACCCTGAAGACGCTGTTCGCGCTCACGGTGCTGCCCGTCCTGCCGGGCGGCATCCGCCACGAGGTGAGCGCCGGTGAACTGTCCGGCATCGGCCCCGGCAGCAGCCTGGTCGGCGTCGTCGAGGGCGGCACGTACCGGGTCTCCGACCTGTGGAACGGTGTCTTCCTCAACTCCGGCAACGACGCCGTGCACGTCCTGGCCTCGCTCACCGGAGGCTGGCGCGCGACGGCCGCCCGGATGCAGGCCGAGGCCCGCGCGCTGGGCGCCTTCGACACCCATGTGCGCTCGCCCGACGGCTACGACGCGCCGGGGCAGGTGTCGTCGGCGTACGACCTCGCGGTCTTCGGCCGGGCGGGGCTCAGGAACCCGGACTTCGCCCGGTACTGCGCGAAGGTCGACGCACTCTTCCCCGGCCAGGACGGTGAGGCGTACGGGATCATGAACACCAACCGGCTGCTCACCGGCGCGGACGGGGTGCGGCCGTACCCCGGGTTGATCGGGGTCAAGAACGGCTACACCAGCAATGCCGGCAACACGCTCATCGCCGCCGCCCGCCGCGACGGACGGACCCTGGTCGTCACCGTGATGAACCCTCAGGAGGGCGGCGGCCACGCCGTGTACGAGGAGGCCCGCGCACTGCTGGACTGGGGGTTCGAGGCCGGTGACCGGGTGGACCCGGTGGGGACGCTGGTGCCCGCGTCCGCCCGCCCGCCCCAGGGACCCGAGGCCGTGCCCGCGACGGTCACCACGGCCCGGCCGCCACGGGACGAGCCCGGCTGGCCGGAGACCGGGGCGATCGTGGGCGTCGCCGGGCTGGGCGCCGGGGCCGTGGCGCTCGTCCTGCGGCTCAAGCTCGTCCGCGTCGAGCGGGGATGACGGCCACCGGTGGCGTCCCGCCGAGCCTCGTTCAGAAGACCGACAGCCCCGTGAGGGTGGTGAAGCGGTCCAGGGCCGCGACCCCGGCCACCGAGTTGCCCCGCTCGTCCAGGCCGGGGCTCCACACGCACAGCGTGCAGCGGCCCGGCACGACCGCGATGATGCCGCCGCCGACGCCGCTCTTGCCCGGCAGGCCCACCCGGTAGGCGAAGTCGCCGGCCGCGTCGTACGTCCCGCAGGTCAGCATCACCGCGTTGACCTGCTTGGCCTGACTGCGGCTCAGCAGCCGGGAGCCGTCGGCGCGGATGCCGTGCCGGGCCAGGAAACCCGTCGCCAGGGCGAGGTCCGCGCAGGATGCGGCGACGGAGCACTGCCGGAAGTACTGCTCCAGCAGGACCGGCACGGGGTTGTCGATGTTGCCGTACGACGCCATGAAGTGGCCGAGGGCCGCGTTCCGGTCGCCGTGCGCGGTCTCGGAGGCGGCGACCTCCTCGTCGTAGGTCAGCCCGGGGTTGCCGCTCTCCGCCCGCAGGAAGTCGAGCAGCTCCCCCGCGGCGTCCCCGGTACGGGTGTGCAGGCGGTCCGTGACGACCAGGGCGCCCGCGTTGATGAACGGATTGCGCGGGATGCCGTTCTCGTACTCCAGCTGCACCAGGGAGTTGAAGGGGTTGCCGGACGGTTCGCGGCCCACGTGCTCCCAGAGCGCGTCGCCCTCGCGGGCCAGGTCGAGGGCGAGGGTGAACACCTTGGTGATGGACTGCGCGGAGAACGGCTCGCGCCAGTCCCCCACCCCGTACACCGTGCCGTCCGGCTCGGCGACGGCCATGCCGAAGCGGCGCGGGTCGCAGGCGGCCAGCGCCGGGATGTAGTCCGCGGGCCTGCCGCTGCCCGGGGTCCGCTCGATCTCCTCGGCGATGCGCTCCAGAACCGGCTGGAAGGTCGTCGGCGTACTCATGATCGCCATTGTCCCTCCGGGCCCGCCCGGGTGCGCGGCCGAGGGGAGGAACCCCAGGTCGGGGGGTGGTGCTGGCCACACCCCCGCTCGGGGGGCAACGCCATTCTGCCGAAGGCGGGCCGTTCACATACTGAAGTACATGGTCAATTCAACGGTGCTCGTCGAGAGCACGCCCACGCGCGACAAGGAAAAGGGACGCGGGAAGGGCAGCGACTTTTCCGAACTCAACCGGCGTATGGCCGACGCGGGGCTGCTGCGGCGCCGCCCGCTGTACTACACGGTCCGCTTCGGCGCGGTCGCGCTGGCGCTCGCGGGCGCCGTCGCCGCCTTCCTGGCCCTCGGGGACAGTTGGAGCCAGCTGTTCGTCGCGGTCGGGGCGGCCGTCGTCTTCGGGCAGCTGGGGCTGGCCGCGCACGACCTCGCCCACCGTCAGGTCTTCACCCGCCGCCGCCCCAGCGAGGCGGGCGGCCTGCTGACCGCCAACCTGCTGCTGGGCATGAGCTACGGCTGGTGGATGAACAAGCACACGCGCCACCACGCCAACCCCAACCACGAGGAGAAGGACCCGGACGTCTCGCCCGACATCCTGGTCTGGTCCCGGGGCCAGGCGAGCAGGGCCAAGGGCCTGCCCCGCTTCATCGGCAAGCACCAGGCGGCGCTGTTCTTCCCGCTGCTGACCCTGGAAGGGCTGAACCTCAGCTTCAACAGCTTCAAGGCCCTGCGCGGCCCGTCCATGAAACGACCGGTCCTCGAGGGCACGCTGCTCGTCGCCCACTTCGCCCTCTACTTCGGCGGCCTGTTCACCGTCCTGTCCCCCGGCAAGGCGCTCGCCTTCATCGCCGTCCACCAGGGGCTGTTCGGGATCTACCTGGGCTCGGTCTTCGCCCCCAACCACAAGGGCATGCCGATGATCGAGGAGGGCACCCGGCTCGACTTCCTGCGCCGCCAGGTCCTCACCTCCCGCAATGTGCGGGGCGGCTTCCTCGTCGACGCCTTCATGGGCGGCCTCAACTACCAGATCGAGCACCACCTCTTCCCCAGCATGCCGACCCCGGCCCTCGGCAAGGCCCAGGTCATCACCGAGCGGTACTGCGCCGAACTCGGCGTCCCCTACCACCAGACGGGGCTGCTGGCCTCGCACCGGGAGGCGCTGCGCCACATGCGCAGCGTCGGGGAGCCGCTGCGCAACGCCCGCTGAGCGGTCCGTGCACCACCCCGGCGTACCGCGGTCAGCTCCGCAGTACGCCGGTGCCGAGCAGTGCGAACAGCAGGAGGCCGACGGCGATCCGGTAGAGCACGAAGGCGTTGAAGGAGTGCTTGGCGACGAACCTCAGCAGCCAGGCGATGGAGGCGTAGGCGACCACGAAGGAGACGAGGGTGCCGACCGCCAGGGGCGCGGCCCCCGTCCCGGCGCCGAGGGCGTCCTTCAGTTCGTAGACGCCGGCGCCGGTCAGGGCGGGGATGCCGAGGAAGAAGGAGAGCCGGGTGGCGGCCACCCGGTCGAGGTCGAGCATCAGGGCGGTGGACATGGTGGCGCCGGAGCGGGAGAAGCCGGGGAAGAGCAGGGCGAGGATCTGGGAGCCGCCGACCAGCATCGCGTCCTTGAACGACGTGTCGTCCTCGCCCCGCTTGTGCCGGCCGGTCCGGTCGGCGACCCACATCACGCCGCTGCCGACGATCAGCGAGCCGGCGACCACCCACAGCGAGGCGAGCGGCCCCTTGATCAGCGGCTTGGCGGCCAGGCCCACGAGCACGATCGGGACCGTCGCCGCGATGACCCACCAGGCGAACCTGTAGTCGTGGTGGTACCGCTCCTCCCGGTCGGTCAGCCCGCGCAGCCACGCGGTGACGATCCGCGCGATGTCCTTGCGGAAGTAGACGAGGACGGCGGCGATCGCGCCCACCTGGATGACCGCCGAGAACCCGATGACGGCGTCGTCGTCGACCGGGATGCCCATCAGCCCCTCGACGATCTTGAGGTGACCGGTGGAGGACACCGGCAGGAACTCGGTCACCCCCTCGACGGCTACGAGGACGACGGCCTGACCGATGCTGATGGCGCTCATGGCATCCACGTCCTACTACACGCCCCGTGAGCCGTCCGTCACCGTGGGAGCGCGTCGGCCGATGTCACCCCCGTGAGCGCCGACGCGGGCGCTCACGGGGTCTGCCGGCGGCGTCAGCGGTGGCGGAACCACGCCGTGGCCGGCAGGGCCCGGTCGTCGTAGCCGAACAGCGCCTGATTCTCCCAGCCGTTGCCGGAGGCCGGGTCGGCCGGGTCCCAGCCGTTGCCCTCCACCGCGGTCCACGTCGCCTCCCAGTAGAAGACTCCGAGGCCGCGGCCGTTCGGGACGGCCTCCACGATGTCCGCCACGGTGTTCATCCACGCGCTCTGACCGGCCGGGGTCGCCGGATAGCCCGGGACCAGTTCGGCCGCGGTGTCGATGATGTTCTCGTGCGCGTCCTCGCTGTCCAGCCTGAAGGGGTAGGCCGTCTCGGCGACGAAGACGGGCTTTCCGTAACGGGCCGCGGTGTCGTCCAGGGTGGTCTGGAAGGCGGAGAGCGGTCCGTGCCAGTAGCCGTAGTACGACAGCCCGACGGCGTCGAACCGGACCCCGTGCGCGACGGCGTTGTCGAACCACCAGCGGGTGCCCTCCAGGTCGCCGCCCTCGGCGAGGTGCAGCGCGACCGGCGTGCCCGGGTCCGCCTTCTTCACCGCGTCGTAGCCGCTGTTGAGCAGCCCGGCGAGGCGGGGCCAGTCGTCCGTGGACCCCTCGTCCCACAGCATGCCGCCGTTGATCTCGTTGCCCACCTGCACCATGTCGGCGCCGGTGCCCTGCGCCTCCAGCGCGCTGAGCACGTCGTAGGTGTGGTCGTACACGTCCGTCTTCAGCTGCGCGTAGGAGTGCCCGGCCCAGGCGGCGGGCTTCTTCTGGGCGCCCGGGTCGGCCCAGGTGTCCGAGTAGTGGAAGTCGACCAGCAGCTTCATGCCCTGTGCCTTGACGCGCCGGGCGGTCTCCAGCACCCGGGCCTTGTCGTTGTAGCCGTCGGCCGGGTCCACCCACACCTTGAGGCGGGCGTAGTTCATGCCGGCCGCCCCCAGGACGCCGAGGGCGTCGGCCTTCGCACCGGAAGCCGTCCGGTAGACACCGCCCTTCGCCTCGCTCTTGGCGAGGGAGGAGACGTCGGCGCCCTTGACCGGCAGTCCGGTGGGCGCGCCCGGCGCGAAGGTCAGGTCGTCGACGTTGATCCAGTCACCGGCGTGCGCGTCGCTGTTGACGCTGATGGTGCACTGGTGGTTCGTCACCCGGACGGGCACGACGATCCGGATCCACCCGTCGGTGGAGACCGGGAGGTCGGTGCGCCGCTCGGCGCCGCCGCAGTTCTTCAGGGCGATCCAGGCGGCGTTCTGGCCACCGCCGGAACGGACCCAGGCGGTCAGCCGGTAGTCGCCGTTGGCGAGTCCGGACAGGTGCTGGTACGTCTCGACCCGGTAGGTGGTGGACGACCAGTGGCTCAGCCGGTGGCCTCCGCCGCGCCCGCCGGGCTCGGTGTAGGAGGCGCCGCTCGCGCCGTACTCCGACCAGCCGCTCGGGGTGGCGGCGCCGGTGCCGTCGGCCTCGAAACCGGCGTTGGTGAGGGTGCCGGCCGCGTGGGCGCTCCGGTCGGGCAGGGTGGTGAGGGCGAGCCCCGCCACCAGGGGCGGGAGCAGTGCCTTGAGTGTGCGTCCGGGCTGGTGCATCGTCGTCCGTCGTCCCTTCGACGTGGGGGATGGAGGAGATGGAGCGGATCGTGCAGGGGGAAGGCTCGGGTGGTGACGGCTAGCCGTCGAGCCGTACGACCCGGACCGCGCCGGCCGGGACGGCGAGGCGGCCGGCCGCCCGCTCCCCGGTCAGCAGTTCGGTGCCGTGCGCGTCCAGCGGCACCTTGGCGTCCGAGGCGGTGTGGTTGACCGCGAAGAGGTAGGTGCCCGATGCGCCGGTGCGGCGGACCACCTCGACGTCGCGCGGCAGGTCGGTGCGGGGGGCGATGCCCGCGTCCTCGGCGGCCCCGCCCAGGACGGTGTCCAGGCCGTCGGCGCCGAGCCGGGTGGAGACGTACCAGGCGGTGCCCTCGCCGAGGCGGTGCCGGGTGACGGCGGGCCGGCCCGCGGTCAGTCCGTCGGCGTACGTCCACACCGGGTCGGCGCCGCGCGGCACGACGAACTCCGTCCACACGTCGCCGTGCAGCTCGCCGCCGTCCGGGCCGGTGAGCCGCACCCGTTCGCCCGCCAGCAGCGGGGAGAACTCCTCGACGGTGAGGCCGAGCACGTCCCTGAGCGCGCCCGGGCAGGGGCCTTCGTGGACGGCGTCGTGCTCGTCGACGATGCCGGAGAAGTAGGAGACGACGAGGGTGCCGCCGTGCTCCACGTACTCCCGGAGGTTGTTCCCGGCCGCCTCCGTCGCCAGGTACAGCGCGGGGACGACGACGAGGGGGTAGGGCGACAGGTCGGCTTCGGGGTGGGCGAAGTCGACGGTGAGGTGGCGGTCGTAGAGCGCCTCGTAGAAGGTGTCGGCGCGTTCGCGCGGGTCGTGGTCCTCGCTGGGGCGCCACTGGAGGTTCTGCGCCCACCAGGAGTGCCAGTCCCAGACCATGGCGACGTCGGCCTCGGTGCGGGTGCCGCGGACCGGGCGCAGGGAGTCGACGGACGCGCCGAGTTCCACCACCTCGCGCCACACGCGGGTGTCCGTGCCGCCGTGCGGCAGCATCGCCGAGTGGAACTTCTCGGCGCCGCGCCGGGACTGCCGCCACTGGAAGAACATGGCGCCCTCGGAGCCGCGCGCCACGTGGGCGAGGGAGTTGCGGGCCATCTGGCCGGGGGCCTTGGCCGGGTTGCGGGGCTGCCAGTTGACGCCCGACGTGGAGTGTTCCAGCAGCAACCAGGGGGCGCCGCCCGCGACCGAGCGGGTGAGGTCGGCGGCCATGGCGAGGTTGACGTGGGTGCGGCGGCCGTCGGTGATCAGGTAGTGGTCGTTGGTGACGAGGTCGACCTCACGGCCCCAGGCCCAGTAGTCGACGGAGTCGCACTGGCTGAGGGCGGTCATGAAGTTGGTGGTGACCGGGACGCCGGGCGACAGGCGGTGCAGGATGTCCCGCTCGGCGATGAAGTTCTCGCGCATGGTGGCGTCGGCGAAGCGCTTGTAGTCCAGCGCCTGGGCCGGGTTGCCGACCGTCGGGGTGGTGCGCGGGGGGTTGATCTGGTCGAAGCCGGCGTAGCGCTGGCCCCAGAACGCGGTGCCCCACGCCTCGTTGACGGCGTCCACCGTGCCGTACGCGGTCGCGAGCCAGCGGCGGAAGTGCGCGGCGCAGGAGTCGCAGTAGCAGGCCGAGACGGGGACGCCGTACTCGTTGTGCACGTGCCAGAGCGCGAGGGCCGGGTGAGCGCCGTAGCGCTCGGCGAGCCGGGTGGTGATGTTCGCCGCGGTGGCACGGTAGTCGGCGTTGCTGTGGCAGATGGCGCCGCGTGAGCCGAACTCGTACCGCACCCCGTCGGCGGTGACGGGAAGGGCCTCGGGGTGGGCCCGGTAGAACCAGGCGGGCGGGACGACGGTGGGCGTGCCGAGATCCACCCGGATGCCGTTGTCGTGCAGCAGGTCGAGGAGGCGGTCCAGCCAGCCGAAGTCGTACGTGCCGGGGGCGGGCTCCAGCAGGGCCCAGGAGAAGATCCCCGCGCTCACCATGGTGACCCCGGCCTCGCGCATCAGCCGGACGTCTTCCTGCCACATGTGCTCGGGCCACTGCTCGGGGTTGTAGTCCCCGCCGAAGGCGAGCCCGGTGAGGCCCCTGGGGGTGGTCTCCGGCATGGATGGTCTCCCGGTGTCGATCGAAAAAGTGGGAACGTGCACACACATCGGATGCGCTGCGAGCCCAACATAACCGCACAGCAACAACCATTGACAAGTGTCCGGGATGTTTCTCTACTGTGAACGCTCACAGAAGCATGGCAGGTCTCCGCAGCAGGTGGGGACCCAGGTCAGGGGAGAGTTCCATGCCGTACACGAAGCGCCGCCGCCTGGTGACTTCCGCCGTCGCCGTCGCCCTCGGGGCGAGCACCCTCGCCGCCTGCGGCTCGTCCGACGACGGCGGCGACGCCCGGTCGGGTCCGGTCTCGCTGACGTACTGGACCTGGACGCCCGGCATGGACAAGGTCGTCGACCTGTGGAACAAGGGGCCGGGCAAGGAGCAGCAGATCACCGTCACGGTGAAGAAGCAGGCGTCCGGCGACACGCTGGTCACCAAGATCCTCACCGCGCACAAGGCCGGCCAGGCGCCGGATCTGGTGCAGGCCGAGTACCAGGCGCTGCCCACGCTGGTCAGCAACGACGCGCTCGCCGACATATCCGGTGAGGTCGACGACGTGAAGGGCAAGTTCGCCGACGGCGTCTGGCAGCAGACGACGCTGGGCACGGACGCCGTCTACGCCGTGCCGCAGGACATCGGGCCGATGATGTTCTACTACCGCGAGGACCTGTTCGAGCAGTACGGACTCGAGGTCCCCGCCACCTGGGAGGAGTTCGCCCGGACCGCGCGCGAGCTGAAGAAGGCCGCTCCCGACAAGGACCTCACCACCTTCTCCGCCAACGACTCCGGCCTCTTCGCCGGGCTCGCCCAGCAGGCCGGCGCCCGGTGGTGGACGACCGAGGGCGAGAAGTGGAAGGTCGGCATCGACGACGAGGCGACCAGGAAGGTCGCCGACTTCTGGGGCGGTCTCGTGGAGGAGGGCGCCATCGACAACCAGCCGATGTACACCCCCGCCTGGAACAAGGCGCTGAACACCGGCAAGCAGATCGCCTGGGTCAGCGCGGTGTGGGCGCCCGGCACGCTGACCACGGCCGCGCCCGACACCAAGGGCAAGTGGGCCATGGCCCCGCTCCCCCAGTGGTCCGGGAGCGAGAACCGCACCGGCAGCTGGGGCGGTTCCTCCACCGCGGTGACCACCGACTCGGAGAACCGGGAAGCCGCCGCGAAGTTCGCCGAGTGGCTGAACACCGACGCCGACGCGCTGGGCGCGCTGGCCAAGGAGGGCGGCATCTACCCGGCGTCCACCTCGGCCCAGCTCAGCGGCGCCTTCGCCGAGCCGCCGGAGTTCTTCGCCAACCAGCCCGACTTCTACACCAAGGCCGCCGACATCGCGAAGACGACGGCGCCCTCGGCCTGGGGCCCCAACGTCAACGTCGCCTACACCTCCTTCAAGGACGCCTTCGGCGCCGCCGCCAAGAACAAGTCGGACTTCTCCGCCGCCCTCGGCACCATGCAGAAGGAGACGGTCGCCGACCTGGAGAAGCAGGGCTTCGAGGTCGCGCGGTGACCGGCACGACGGCACGCAGGGGAGCCCTGCGCGCCCCCTACTTCTTCCTCCTTCCCGCGACCGCCCTGTTCCTGCTGTTCTTCGCCCTGCCCATCGGCTACGCGGTGTATCTCAGCTTCCGCAAAGTGGAGGTGTCCGGGCTGGGCCTGGGCGCCGGGGCCCGGGAGGAGGTGTGGGCCGGCTTCCAGAACTACACCGACGCCCTGGGCGACAGCGAGCTGCTGGACGGGGCGCTGCGCGTCCTCGGCTACGGCTGCCTGGTCGTGCCCGTGATGCTGGGCCTGGCCCTGCTGTTCGCGCTGATGCTCGACTCCGACCGGGTGCGGTTCACCCCGGTCACCCGGCTCGCGATCTTCCTGCCGTACGCCATCCCGGGCGTGGTGGCGGCGCTGCTGTGGGGCTTCCTGTACCTGCCGGACGTCAGCCCGTTCCACTTCGCGCTCGACCGGCTGGGACTGCCGCAGCCCGACCTGCTCGACGGCGGTCCGCTCTACTTCGCCCTGGCGAACATCGCCGTGTGGGGCGGCACCGGCTTCAACATGATCGTCATCTACACCTCGCTGCGGGCCATCCCCGCCGAGGTGTACGAGGCGGCGAAGCTGGACGGCGCCTCCCCGCTGCAGATCGCCCTGCGGATCAAGATCCCCATGGTGGCCCCGTCGCTGGTGCTGACGTTCTTCTTCTCGATCATCGCCACCCTCCAGGTGTTCAGCGAGCCGACCACCCTCAAGCCCCTGACCAACTCCGTGTCCACGACCTGGAGTCCGCTGATGAAGGTGTACCAGGACGCCTTCGGCAAGGGCGACATCCACTCCGCCGCCGCGCAGGCGGCGATCATCGCGCTCGTCACCCTGGTGCTGTCCTTCGGGTTCCTGCGGGCCGCGAACCGGCGCAACAAGCAGGAGGCAGCCCGATGAGCACCCTGGCCGTCCGCAAGACCCGCCCGGCCGCCGGCACCACGCCCGGCACCGCCCAGGGACCGCCGCGCCGCCGCCGGACGGCGCTGGTTCCAACGCTCACGCTGGCCCTCGGTGCGCTCTACTGTCTGCTGCCCGTGGTCTGGGTGGTCGTCGCCGCCACCAAGTCGGGCAGCGAACTGTTCTCCACTTTCACCTTCCTGCCGGGGACGGGCTTCACCGACAACGTGGGCGACCTGAGCGCCTACCGCGACGGGGTCTACTGGCGGTGGATGGCCAACTCGGCCCTGTACGCCGGTCTCGGCGCCCTGCTGTCCACGGCCGTGTCGGCGGTCAGCGGCTACGCGCTGGCGACCTACCGCTTCCGCGGCCGGGAGGCGCTGTTCAACGTGCTCCTCGCCGGTGTGCTGATGCCGCCGGTCATCCTCGCGGTGCCGCAGTACCTGCTGCTGGCCGAGGCGGGGATGACGGACTCGTACCTGTCCGTGCTGCTCCCGCAGGTCCTGTCCCCGTACGGCGTCTACCTGGCCCGGATCTACGCCGCGGCGGCCGTGCCCGCCGACGTGGTGGAGGCCGGGCGGATGGACGGGGCGGGCGAGTGGCGGATCTTCACCCGCGTCGCACTGCCGATGATGGTGCCGGGGCTGGTGACGGTGTTCCTCTTCCAGTTCGTGGCCGTGTGGAACAACTTCCTGCTGCCGTACATCATGCTCAGCGACGACGAGAAGTTCCCGATCACGCTCGGCCTGCACACGCTGCTGGAGCAGGGCGCGAACACCCCGGCGCTCTACACGCTGGTGATCACCGGTGCCTTCCTCGCCGTGCTGCCGCTGGTCGCCCTGTTCCTCGTCGTCCAGCGCTTCTGGAGCCTCGACCTGCTCTCCGGGGCCGTAAAGTCATGACCATGAGCAACACGGGGGGCCGGCGCCGACCGCCCACGATCCACGACGTGGCACGCGAGGCCGGGGTCTCGCGGGGCACGGTGTCACGGGTGCTCAACGGCGGGCACTACGTCAGTCCGGCCGCGGAGGAGGCCGTCAACGCGGCCATCCGCAAGACGGGGTACGTCGTCAACCGGCACGCCCGGTCGCTGATCACCGGGCGCTCCGACTCGGTGGGCTTCCTGCTCACCGAGCCGCAGGAGCGGTTCTTCGAGGACCCCAACTTCAACGTCCTGCTGCGCGGCTGCACCCAGGCGCTGGCCGCGCACGACGTCCCGCTGCTGCTGATGCTGGCCGGGACGAAGGACGAACGGCGGCGCATCACGCGGTACATCACGGCGGGGCACGTCGACGGGGTGCTGCTGGTCTCCAGCCACTCCGGGGACCCGGTCGCCGAGGAGCTGCGTGCGGCGGGGGTGCCGCTGGTCGCGTGCGGCAAGCCGATCGGGCTGGGGTCGAAGGTCAGTTACGTGGCCGCCGACGACCGGGACGGCGCCCGGGAGATGGTCCGCCACCTGCTGTCGCTGGGGCGTCGGCGGGTGGGGATGGTGACCGGGCCCCTGGACACCCCGGGCGGTGTGGAGCGGCTGGCCGGCTACAAGGAGGAGCTGGCGGAGGCGGGCGTCGCCTTCGACGAGCGGCTGGTGGTCTCCGGCGACTACAGCCGGGCCAGCGGCGAGGCGGGCGCCGAGCGGCTGCTGGCGCAGGCCCCGGACGTGGACGCGGTCTTCGTCGCCTCCGACCTGATGGCGCAGGGGGTGCTGGCCACGTTGCAGCGGGCCGGGCGGCGGGTGCCCGAGGACGTGGCGGTGGGCGGCTTCGACGACTCTCCGGCCGCGGTCGCCGCCGGCCCGCAGCTGACCACCATCCGGCAGCCGTGGGACCGCATCAGCGCGGAGATGGTCCGGGTGCTGCTGGCCCAGATCGGCGGCGAGGACCCGGCCGCCGTGATCCTGCCGACGGAACTGGTCCGGCGGGACTCGGCCTGAGTCCCGCTCCGGAGCCCGGTCCGCGCGTGCGGGGCGGGCTTCTCGCGTGCGCGTCGGTCGCCCGGACAACCGACGACGGCCCCGGTGTTACCGTGCACGTATGGCAGCCAGGACCGCCGGTGCGCGGCTCGAGGAGCGTTGGCGGGAGATCCTCTCGGTGCACGCGCGCACCATGTGCGAGATCGATCGCGCGCTGCACCCGCACGGTCTGGGCGCGAGCGACTTCGAGGTGCTCGACCTCCTGGTGACCGAGGGGCCCGAGGACGGTTCCCAGTGCCGGGTGCAGAATCTGGTGGGCCGGGTCCACCTCAGCCAGAGCGCGCTGTCCCGTCTCATCGCCCGGCTGGAGAAGGACGGGCTGGTGGAGCGCTCGATGTGCGCGGAGGACCGGCGCGGCGTGTACGTCGCCCTCACCCGCCGGGGCCGCGAGCTGCACGCGCGGGTGCTGCCGCTGCAGCGGGCCGTGCTGGCCCGCATGCTCGGCGACGAGGAGGACGTCCGCGCCCGGGGCCGCTGCCCCGGGCCGGCGGCGGGCGTCTAGGGCCGGGCCAGCAGGGTCCGCACCCCGTCGGACGTGAGCGTGAGGCGGTGCTCGGAGCCGGCGTCGATGGACAGGGACAGGTCGTCGGCCGGCCACTGCGCGGCGAGGGCGCCCAGCGGCACCATCCGGTAGCGGGAGACGTACGGCAGCAGGCCCGCCATCTCCAGCTCGGAGGTGAACACCGGCACCACCTGCCGCCCGCCCTGCTGCTCCAGCACGGGGAGCGCCAGCATGCCCGGATCGGCGTCCTCCTGGTCGCCTGCGTCGTCGGGCACCGGGACGAGGACGTCACTGCCGGCGAGCGTGTCGAGCGCCGCCGTGTCCTCGGTGTTCTCGGCAAGTGCGTCCAGCGCGCGCTGGGCGGGCGAGACGGAGTTGTCGTTCGCGGGTGTTTCCATGACAGATCCCTGGTGACGGCGGTGGCATCCCCGCCCCGGTGATCGGCGCGGGGGCGGACCAGCCTCGCGTACCCGATCGCACGGGTCGCAATCATGTGCGACGCCACGGCCGGTCGACGCGCCCCAATCCCGATCATCTGATCACAGTACGGCCCACTTGATCGATCATAAGGGCGTTGGGGTTAGCATATGAGCGCCGCCTAGCTCGAAAGATAGAGACGTGACTGTCAACGACGACTCGTTCACCAACTGGAAGAACCGCGAGGAGATCGCGGAGTCGATGATCCCGATGATCGGGAAGCTGCACCGCGAGCGGGACGTCACCGTCCTGCTGCACAGCCGCTCCCTGGTGAACAAGTCGGTGGTCAGCATCCTCAAGACGCACCGCTTCGCCCGGCAGATCGCCGGCGCGGAGCTGTCGGTCACCGAGACGATGCCCTTCCTGCGGGCCCTGACCGCGCTCGACCTCGGGCCCTCGCAGATCGACATCGGCATGCTCGCCGCGACCTACCGGAGCGACGACCGCGGTCTGTCGGTCGAGGAGTTCACCGCCGACGCCGTCGCCGGGGCCACCGGCGCCAACAAGATCGACCGCCGCGAGGGCCGCGACGTCGTCCTGTACGGCTTCGGCCGCATCGGCCGGCTCGTGGCGCGCCTGCTCATCGAGAAGGCCGGCTCGGGCAACGGCCTGCGGCTGCGCGCCATCGTCGTCCGCGGCGGCGGTGAGCAGGACCTCGTCAAGCGGGCCTCGCTGCTGCGCCGCGACTCGGTGCACGGCCAGTTCCAGGGCACGATCACGGTCGACGAGGACAGCAGCACGATCCTCGCCAACGGCAACGCCATCAAGGTGATCTACGCCGACGACCCGACGCAGGTCGACTACACGGCGTACGGCATCAAGGACGCCATCCTCATCGACAACACCGGCAAGTGGCGTGACCGGGAGGGCCTGTCCAAGCACCTGCGCCCCGGGATCGACAAGGTCGTGCTGACCGCGCCGGGCAAGGGCGACGTCCCCAACATCGTGCACGGGGTCAACCACGACACCATCAAGCCGGACGAGCGCATCCTGTCCTGCGCGTCCTGCACCACCAACGCGATCGTCCCGCCGCTGAAGGCGATGGCCGACGAGTACGGCGTGGAGCGCGGTCACGTGGAGACCGTCCACTCGTTCACCAACGACCAGAACCTGCTGGACAACTACCACAAGTCGGACCGCCGCGGCCGCAGCGCGCCGCTGAACATGGTGATCACGGAGACGGGCGCCGCCTCCGCCGTCGCCAAGGCCCTCCCGGACCTCAAGGCGAAGATCACCGGCAGCTCCATCCGCGTGCCCGTGCCGGACGTCTCGATCGCGATCCTCAACCTCCAGCTCGCCCGCGAGACCACCCGCGAGGATGTGCTCGACCACCTGCGCGAGGTGTCGCTGACCTCGCCGCTCAAGCGCCAGATCGACTTCATCAGCGCCCCCGACGCGGTCTCCAGCGACTTCATCGGCTCGCGCCACGCCTCGATCGTGGACGCCGGCGCGCTGAAGGTCGAGGGCGACAACGCCATCCTCTACCTCTGGTACGACAACGAGTTCGGCTACTCCTGCCAGGTCGTCCGCGTCGTGCAGCACGTCTCCGGGGTGGAGTACCCGACGTACCCGGCGCCGGCGGCCTGATCGCCGCGGCGCACGGTGAGGGGCGGTGGGAGCCGGGCTTCCGCCGCCCCTCGCGCGTTCCGGGTCGGGGGTGCCGAGCGCGAGGTGCCCCGCATCGGCCGACCGTGCCGGGGCACGCGTGTGAGGGCGTACCACCCGGACGCCGTGTCGCGCGCCGGTGTCGCACGACGGTCGGCCGAAACGAGAATGGGGTCATGGACGGACTGGTTCGGCGCTCCCCCTGGGCCGGGGTGCTGATCTGGTGCGTGGCGGTGCTGAGCCTGTCCGTGCTGGCGGCGGCGGCCGTCGTGCGCAGTACCGTCCTCGATGCGGAGTTCTACTCCCAGGTGCTGGAGGACGAGCGGGCCTACCAGCGGTTCTACGACGAGGTGCTGGTCGACCCGGCCGGCACGCCGCTGACCCAGGAACTGCTGGACCGGTTGCCCGTTCCGCAGTCCACCATCACCTCGAACCTCAAGGTGGTGATCCCGCCGGAGACCTTGCGCGCCATGGGCGACCGGCAGATCGCCGAGGTGATCCACTACCTGGAGGGGGACCGCGACCGGCTGCGGGTCACGGTCGACCTGGAGCCCGTGGTGGCGAACGTGGAGCGGCTGAGCCAGGCGTACTTCGGTGACGCCGTCGCCGCCCTGCAACAGCGGGCCGAACCCGACTTCCAGGCGTTCGTACAGCGCTTGTCGGAGCTGGCGGCGCAGGTGGTGGCCGGTGAGGCGCCGCTGGAGGACCTGCCGACGCTGCCGCTGTCCCACGGGCAGGCGGTGGCCGCGACGGACGCGCTGATGCGCCTGGTGCCCGCCGGGGAGCGGGCCGGCCTCCGTCCCACGGTGCAGTCGGCCCTGGACCGCGGGGACGTGGCCGCGGCGCTGGCCTCGGTCGCGCCGGTCGCGCTGACCGAGGAGGTACGGGCGGCCGCCGCGGAACTGCTGCGGGAGGCGCGGGAGGGCACCTGGGTCATCACCGTCGACGTCGCCCCGGCACGGGAGGAGCTGGCCGCGGTGGACCGCGCCCGCTCCGTCACCCGCCTCTTCCAGGAGGTGGTGGAACCGGCGGCGGCGGTGCTGTGCGCCGCCGCGCTGACCCTGCTGTGGCTGTCCACGCCCGGTCCCGTCAGACGTCGGCTGATGCCCCTCGGGTGGGTACTGGCGGCAGCCGCCTCGCTGACGGCCCTGACGGTGCTGCTGCTGCGCCTCATGCCGGTCGGCGCCCTGTTCGGTTCCCCGGCCTCCTGGCCCCCGTCGGCGACGAGGCTCCTCACCGACGTCCAGGCCACGGCCGTGGACCGGCTCCTGACGACCGCCGTGCTCGTCGCGGTGATCCTGCTCGCCGCGGGCGCCCTGCTGATCACCGTCGGGTGGGTGTGGGAGACCAGGCCGGGCATGCCGGTGCTGACCGATCCCCGGCACGGCCCGGCGCTGACCTTCGCCGTCACGGCGTGCGCGCTGGTCGGCACGATGCTGGCGCCGGTGGCGATCACCGGGTCCTCGCCCCGCGTCTGCCAGGGCAGCGCCGAGCTGTGCGACGCCCGCTACGACGAGATCGCGCAGTTGGCCTCGCACAACGCGATGGCCACGACCGCGGACCGTTTCATCGGTCCCCTCCAGGACCCGGACATCGTCGGCCAGCTCGACGCCGGGGTGCGCGTCCTGCTCCTGGACACGCACCGCTGGGAGCGGCCGGAGGAGGTCGCGGACCGGCTCAGCACCTCCGACTTCTCGCCGGCGCTGCGGCGGCGGCTCACCGGCATCCTGGAGCGGGTGAACCCTCCGGAGCCCGGCCTGTGGCTGTGCCACTCGGTGTGCGGGGCCGGGGCGCTCGAACTGGCGCCCACCCTGCGGCAGATCGGCGACTGGCTGCGGGCGAACCCCACGGAGGTCGTCACGCTGATCCTCCAGGACGGGGTCGGCGCCGTGGACACCCAGGCCGCCTTCGAGCAGGCCGGGCTGGCCGACCTGCTGTACGAGCCGGACCCGGACCCGGACCGTCCGTGGCCGGAGCTGGGCGAGATGATCGACGGCGGCCGGCGGCTGGTGGTCTTCGCGGAGAAGGCCGACGGGCCCGCGCCGTGGTACCGGAACTTCTACCGGTACGGCATGGAGACGCCCTTCGCCTTCCGCAGCCCGGACGAGATGTCCTGCCTGCCGAACCGGGGCGGCACCGACAAGCGCCTGTTCCTGCTCAACCACTTCGTCACCGCGGGCGGTGGCCGGCGGCTGGACGCCGGGACCGTCAACGCGCGCGAGCGGGTGCTGGAGCGGGCGCACACCTGCGAGCGGCGGCGCGGCAGACCGGTGAACTTCATCGCGGTGGACTACGCGACGATCGGTGACGCGCTCGGCGCGGTCGAGGAGCTGAACGCCGAGCGCCGCGAGGAGGACGGTCGCTTCCCCGTCGAGCGGTCACCGGAAAGGCTCGGCGACGCGGTGCGGGCCGCGTCGCCGAGCGAGTGAGGCGGGCCGGCGGGCCGTGAGCGGTCCGCCGGCCGGTGCGCCGTTCCTAGCGGTCGATCCGGAACTGGGAGCCCGGCTCGACGCGTATGTCGTCCTCGGCCGAGTTGGTGATCGTGACGTCGGTCAGGGTCGCGCTGCCCCTGGCGCCGCCCATCGCGAGGATGCCGGAGCCGTTGTTCGACTTGTCGATGCGGACGTTGCTGATCTTCACGTCCGGCATCGCACCGCCTCCCGTCTTGAACTGGATGCCGTCGTAGGTGGAGTCGAGGATCTCGGTGTCCCGGATGGTGACCCCCGGGATGTCGTGACCCTGCGCGAAGAGGGTGATGGCGCCGAACTCCTGCGCCTCGCCCCAGAAGGCGCCGCCCGTGCGGTGCAGGGCGTTGCCCGCGATCAGGGTCCGCCCGGAGAAGGGCAGCGGATCGTGGTCGGTGGCGAGCATGATGCCCGGGTAGTTCATGGTGTCGGAGACGACGTTGTTCTCGACGGTGTTGCCGTAACCGCCGTAGATCGCGATGCCGTTGGCCCGCCACGGGAGCTGGACGGTGTTGTTGCGGAAGTGGTTGTCGTGGCCGACGTCGACGGAGGTGTCCTTCACGTACTTGCTGGCCCAGACGGCGAGCGCGTCGTCGCCGGTGTTACGGAAGGACGAGTTGTAGACGGTGGAGTTGCGGGTGCCGTTGGCGAAGTTGATGCCGTCGGCGTAGGTGTTGCGGATGCGCATGCCGGTGAACTCCAGGCCGTCACCGGGGCCCCACAGCTCGGGGATGTTCGAGTAGTCGCGGCCGGCCCAGACACCGACGTTGGCGTGCTCGATCCACACGTTGCTGATCTTGGTGTCCTTGCCGAAGCGGCCGTTGAGCCCGACGCCGCCCTCGTGGTTGCCGTCGCCGCCGCGGATGGTGCCCGAGCCGAAGACGGCGAGGTCGGAGATCTGGGTGTTGTGGTCGATGTCGAAGCCGAAGTTGCCCTCGTGCGGGTGGTTGATGCCGCCGGCCTCGTGCGGCGGGGTCAGGGTGTAGAGCTGGGAGTGCCACATGCCCGCGCCGCGGATGGTGACGTCCCTGATGCCCACCTGGTTGAACTGGCCCCGGTTCTGCGGGTCGTCGGTGAGGATCTTCTGCTCCTGGCGCCACTGCCCGGCCGGGATCCACACGCAGGGGATCTCGCCCTTCTGGTCGGCGGTGACGGCGCGCTGCAGGGCGTCGGTGTCGTCGAGTCCGTCACCGGGGACGGCACCGTACTCGGTGATCGAGACGCAGCTGTCGGGCTTGGTCTTCGGCGGCGCGACCTGCTCCAGGTCGATCAGGTCGATGACGTAGAAGGCGGCCGTGTCGCCCGCGTCGCGCTGCAGGCGGAACTCGGTGCCCTGCGGGAAGGTGCGGTCCAGCAGCGCGTGGGACTCGTCGAACAGCCGCCGCGCGTCACCGCCGGGCCGGTTGGTGAGGCCCTCGGGATCGTCCGTGTTGCCGTACAGCCAGCTGTGCTTGGAGGACAGGGTCAGCTTCCGCACGAACTCCCCGTCGGCGTAGAGGCTGATCGTGGCCTCGGCTCCGCCGCCGCCGGGGGCGTCGGGGACGGAGTTGCGTACGACGATGGAGTTGGTGGGCGTGGTGGAGGTGAACTCGACGTACTGTCCGGTGGAGTCGAGCCGGACGGACTTGCGGCCGGAGGACTCGGTGCCGAAGTTGGTGTGGCCGAAGGTGCGCTTGGCGTCGGTGGTGAGCAGGGTGCCCTCGTAACGGCCGTTCTCCGCCTCGTACTCGGTGTACGGGACGGCGGCGCCGCGTCCGACGACGATGGACCTGGCGAGCACGTTGTTGTTCTCGTTGGTCTCGGTGACGACACCGGTCGCGTCGGCGGTGGCGGTGAGCGTGGCGCCGCCGCTCGTCGCCTTCCAGGTGCCGCTGATCGGCACGTTGACGGTGGCGCCCGCGGGCACCTGGCCGGTCGTGCCGTCCAGGGTGGTGGTGCCGGCCTGGAGCCGGGTCACCGAGCCCGCCGCGACGGCGCCGGTGCCGCGGTTGTGCACCGCGACGGTGAAGGAGACGGGCGCGCCCACGGCCGGGTCGGCCGGGTCGGTGGTGATGGAGCGGACCTCCAGGTCGGGGCCGGGGGCACGGTCGACGACCAGCCGGCCGGAGGCGGTGCGGCTGTTGTTGGAGTCGTCGAGTTCGGCGACCGTGTTCCGGGGGTCGACCACGGCGGCGACCGCGTAGTCCCCGGCCGCGTGGGTGCCGGTGGCGACCTCGACCTCGGCGGTCCCGCCGGGGTCGAGCGCGGGCACCTCGGCGCTGCCGGCGGTGACGCCCTCGACGGTGACCTCGGTGGTCGTGGCGGCCGAGCGGGCGGTCCCGGCGTTGCGGACCGTGGCGTTCACGGTGACCTCGTCCCGCTCGGACGGGTCGGCGGGCGACCAGTCGAGGCCGGTGACGGTCAGGTCGGGCGCGGGCGCGGCGGCACCGACGACCTGGAACTCGGCGACCTGGCCGCCGGGCGCGCCGGTGTTGGAGAAGAAGCGGAGCCGTACGTCGGACACCCGGCCGGTGACCGGGATGGTCACGGTGTTGTCCGTGCCGGGGCTGAAGGCGTAGTCGGCGCGGGCTCGCAGCGAGGTGAAGTCGCTCTCGCCCCGCGCGCGGCCGAGCACCTGGATGCCCTGGGTCCGGGCGGACCAGACCGGGTCCGGGTTGAGCTTGACGACCACGGCGCTGACGTCGGCGTCGGCGCCGAGTTTCACGGTGAGGTCGGCGGGGTGGCCGGCGGCCTCCCAGTAGGTGGAGGTGGAGTCGTCGGTGGCGTGGGCCGCGACGTAGGAGTGGACCGACGAGGTGGCCTCGACCGGCTTGTTGCGTGCCAGG
Organism: Streptomyces rochei; assembly: GCA_002155895.1. Taxonomy (GTDB): domain Bacteria; phylum Actinomycetota; class Actinomycetes; order Streptomycetales; family Streptomycetaceae; genus Streptomyces; species Streptomyces rochei. The sequence continues at coordinate 13,291 of MUMD01000251.1, read as the reverse complement.
TTGGTGCCGGTGGGCGGGGGCTCGGTGACCGCGTCGTCGCCGTATACCTCCAGCTCGGACAGCTGGGCCGCGTTCCAGCCCGTGTTGCCGGTGACGTGGACGCGGACGTAGCGCGTGTCGGCGGGCGAGTCGAGGGCGAGGGCGACGGTGTTGGCGCGGGCGGGGTCGAAGGCGCGTGCCGAGGAGGCGTCGAGGGCGCGGAAGGTGGAGCCGTCGGTGCTGCCCTGGAGGGAGAGGGTCTGGGTGCGGCTCTCCCAGCCGGCGGGCAGCTTGAGGACCACCCGTTCGACGTCGCGGGCCTCGCCGAGGTCGACCTGCACCCATTGCGGGAAGGAGCCTGCCGGGCCTTCCCAGTAGGTCGCCTGGGTGCCGTCCGTGGTGTTGCCCGCCGGGTAGGCGCCGTGGGAACCGCCCGCTGTCGCCGGGCGGCCGAGGGCGAGGTTGACCTCGGCGGCGTCGGTGGCGGCCCGTGCGCCGGCCGTGAAGGGCAGCGGGAGCAGCCCGGCCGTCAGCAGCCCGGCCGCGACGGTGCCCGTCAGCGACCGTCGGCCGAGAGATCTCCATCTCATGGGGTCCTCTTGTTCCGTGGGGATCCGGGGAGCGCGACAGGCCGGCGGACACTGGGGAAGCACCGACCATGTGCGTCAATTGAGCAGGACAGTCGATTCTTTGCGGAAAGTGCGTCATCAGATTTCTAGCGCGTCACCTGTTTGTCAACGGTCCTCGTTAAGGCCGGATTCGGAGCGCAAACAGCTTGCGCCGCTTGCGATGCGCTTGCGTCGTCGTTGACCTCTTCATGTCGTGTCTGCGCGCTGCCGAGCCACTCGTTCAATCTCGTACGGGACGCAAGTCGTGCACGGCCGCGAGAAAACGAAGGGCCGGCCCGACGCCCGTAGGCGTCGAGCCGGCCCTTGCCGGTGGGGTCTCCCCCGGTACGCGGTCAGTCCGTGCCGGACTCCATCGCCGCGCGGTCCAGCAGCTCGTCGTCGGCCGAGACCTCGCCGCGGGAGGCGATGGCCTGGGCGCCGCCCTCCGGCATGGCGCCGATGAGACCGGTCGCGGCGGCCTGGGCTGCACCGATGGCGGGGTTGGCGGTCCCGATCAGGCCGATCCCGGCGTACTGCTCCAGCTTGGCGCGGGAGTCGGCGATGTCGAGGTTGCGCATGGTGAGCTGGCCGATCCGGTCCACCGGACCGAACGCGGAGTCCTCGGTGCGCTCCATCGAGAGCTTGTCCGGGTGGTAGCTGAACGCCGGGCCCGTGGTGTCGAGGATCGAGTAGTCCTCACCGCGCCGCAGCCGCAGCGTGACCTCGCCGGTGACGGCCGAGCCGACCCAGCGCTGAAGCGACTCCCGGATCATCAGCGACTGCGGGTCGAGCCAGCGGCCCTCGTACATCAGCCGGCCCAGGCGCCGTCCCTCGGTGTGGTACTGGGCGAGGGTGTCCTCGTTGTGGATGGCGTTGACGAGGCGCTCGTAGGCGGCGTGCAGCAGGGCCATGCCGGGCGCCTCGTAGATGCCGCGGCTCTTGGCCTCGATGATCCGGTTCTCGATCTGGTCGGACATGCCCAGGCCGTGCCGGCCGCCGATGGCATTGGCCTCCATCACCAGGTCGACCGGGGAGGCGAACTCCTTGCCGTTGATCGTCACCGGGCGGCCCTGGTCGAAGCCGATGGTGACGTCCTCGGGGGCGATCTCGACGGACGGGTCCCAGAACCGCACGCCCATGATCGGCTCCACGGTCTCCACGCCGGTGTCCAGGTGCTCCAGCGTCTTGGCCTCGTGGGTGGCGCCCCAGATGTTGGCGTCGGTGGAGTACGCCTTCTCCGTCGAGTCACGGTAGGGAAGGCCGTGGGCCACGAGCCATTCCGACATCTCCTTGCGGCCGCCCAGCTCCGTCACGAAGTCGGCGTCCAGCCACGGCTTGTAGATCCTCAGCTGCGGGTTGGCGAGCAGGCCGTAGCGGTAGAACCGCTCGATGTCGTTGCCCTTGAACGTCGAGCCGTCGCCCCAGATCTGGACGTCGTCCTCGAGCATCGCCCGCACCAGCAGGGTGCCGGTGACGGCGCGGCCCAGCGGCGTGGTGTTGAAGTAGGCACGACCGCCCGAGCGGATGTGGAACGCCCCGCAGGTGAGGGCGGCCAGGCCCTCCTCCACCAGCGCCGCGCGGCAGTCGACCAGACGCGCGACCTCGGCGCCGTAGGTCTTGGCGCGGTCGGGCACCGAGGCGATGTCGGGCTCGTCGTACTGGCCGATGTCGGCGGTGTACGTGCAGGGGACGGCGCCCTTGTCACGCATCCACGCGACCGCGACCGAGGTGTCGAGGCCGCCCGAGAAGGCGATACCGACGCGCTCGCCGGTGGGGAGGGAGGTGAGGACCTTGGACATAGGAAGAGTATGCATGATGACGCATGACCATGCAAAGCGGGGTGGTCAGCGGGACGGCACCGCCAGGTACCGGTACTCCGGGAACTCCCCGCCGGAAGGAACCGATGAGTTTCCCGCCGGCCGCCGGTCGTACATCCTGAACGCACTGACAACGGACTTGAGACAGTGGAGAACCCGAGATGCGCACCCTGATCAGCACCGCCTTCGTCTCCCTCGACGGCGTCGTGGAGGCCCCGGGCGGCGAGCCCGGCTACCGGAACTCCGGGTGGACCTTCAAGGACGTGGAGTTCCTGCCGGAGGCGTACGAACTCAAGGGCCGGGAGCAGAAGGAGGCCACGGCACTGCTGATGGGCCGGGTCAGCTACGAGGCGTTCAGCCCGGTGTGGCCGGACATGGAGGAGTTCGCCGACTACAAGGTGATGCCGAAGTACGTCGTCTCCACCACCCTCACCCAGGACGATCTGGTCTCCAACTGGAACGAGACCACCATCCTGCGCTCGCTCGACGAGGTCGCCGCGCTGAAGGAGACCGAGGGCGGTCCGATCATCGTCCACGGCAGCGCCGCGCTGAACCGGAACCTGTCGGACGCCGGCCTGATCGACCGCTACCACCTGCTCGTCTTCCCGTTGCTGCTCGGCGCGGGCAAGCGGCTGTTCAGCACCACGGACAAGGACACCCAGAAGCTGAAGCTCGTCGAGCACGAGGTCTACGCCAACGGCATGCAGAAGCAGATCTTCGACGTGGTGCGCTGATCCGGCTCAGCCGCGCAGCGTCCTGCGCAGTACCAGGCCGCCGATCGCGGCGAGGGCCGGGAAGCCGCCCTTGGGCATGACCGCGGTCCCCGCCACGCCGACGGCGGCCAGCACGGCGCCGGCGGCGCGCTGGGCCGGGACGTCCCGGTGCTCCTCCGCGGACCGCAGGAGCCGGCCGCCCATCCACAGGGCGGGCGCGGCGGCCAGGAACCAGAAGGCGGTGGCCCGGTCGCCCCGCTCCGGCACGGAGCCGAGGGGGTTCCCGCGCGCGAGGTCGGCGAGCACGTCGCGGTAGAGCACCGCGCCGACGGCGCCGTGGGCGAGGCCGACGAACTGGAATTGGCGTCCGGCTGAGCGTCGCGTCATGGGCCCCATCGTAGAGGCGGGCCGGCCGCCGACGAGCGGCGCACCCAGGCGGGTTGCCGGGTGCGCCGCTCGTGGTCCCGCCGGCGGCTCAGGCGTCGGCGGTGTCGGCGGTTTCCTCCGGTCCGAAGACGGCGTGCAGCCGACGGGTATGGTCGACGCGGCGCGCCGGTCCGGTGAGGGTGACCGACGCCGTCAGTCGGGCATCGGTGCTGGAGGCGGCGAACCGCAGCTCCAGCTCGCCCGGCTCGACGATCCGGTGGCCGTCGCGACCGGTGAAGGAGGCCACGTCGGCCGGGACCGTGACGCGCAGCCGGCGTTCCTGCCCCGGCTCCAGCGGCACGCGGGTGTACCCGATGAGGCGCTGCACCGGCTGGACGACGGAGGCGACCGGGTCGTGCAGGTAGAGCTGGACGACCTCGGTACCGGACCGCTCGCCCGTGTTGCGGACGGTGAGCGCCAGCGAGAACTCGCCGTCGGTGGCGGCCCGGGTGACGTCCACCGCGAGGTCGCTCCAGGCGAAGGTGGTGTAGCCGAGGCCGTGCCCGAAGCCGAAGGCGGGCGTCGGGTCGATGTTGGACACCTCGCTGGCGTGGGCGAGCCGCGCCCCGAGGTAGGTGGTCGGCTGGGCCCCCGCACCCCGGGGCACGCTGACCGGCAGCCGGCCCGACGGGTTCGTCCGCCCGCTGAGCACCCCGGCGAGGGCGGCGGTGCCCTCCACGCCGGGGAAGAAGGACTGGACGATCGCTGCGGACTCCGCCACCGCCCGGCCCAGGGCGTAGGGGCGACCCGCCAGCAGCACCGTCACGACCGGCTCGCCGGTGTCGAGCAGCGCGTCGAGGAGCTGTTGCTGCGCGCCGGGCAGTGCCAGTGACTCCGCGTCGCAGCCCTCACCGCTGGTGCCCCGGCCGAACAGTCCGGCGCGGTCGCCCAGGACGGCGACGACGACGTCGGCCTCCCGGGCCGCCCGTACGGCCTCGGGGATGCCGGAGACGTCCCCGTCGTCGACCCCGGTGCCGCGTACGACGGTGATCTCCGCCTCGGGGAACTCGGCGGCCAGCGTGTCGCGCAGCGTGGGCAGTTCGATGCCGACGGGGGTGTCGGGGTGGTGGACGCCGATGTGCTGGGGGAAGGAGTAGCAGCCCAGTACGGCGGTGGGCTCGTCGGCGTTGGGGCCGACCAGGGCGATGCGGCGGGGGCGGCCGAGCGGCAGGGTGCCGTCGTTGCCGAGGAGCACGACCGCTTCCTCGGCCATGGTGCGGGCCAGCTCCCGGTTCTCCGGGCCGTCGAGGTCGATCCGTCCGCGCAGGGCTTCGGGGTCCGTCAGGTCGGCGCCGGCGAGCGCGGAGGGGACGGGGTCCCGGTCCGGGTCGAGCAGGCCCAGTTCGGCCTTCTGCGTGAGCACCCGGCGCAGGGCCCGGTCGATCACCGCCTCGGGGACCCGCCCGTCCGCCACCGCCTCGGCCAGGGGCGCGCCGAAGGTCTTGACGGTGGGCAGTTCGACGTCGACGCCCGCCCTGAGCGCGGCCCCCGCGGCGTCCGCCCAGTCGGCGGCGACGCCGTGCAGGGTCTTGAGGAAGGCGATGCCGAAGTAGTCGGCGACGACGGTGCCGTCGAAGCCCCAGGTGTCCCGGAGCAGTCCGGTCAGCAGGTCCTCGTCGGCCGCCGCGGGCACGCCGTCCATGTCGGTGTAGGCGTGCATCACGGACCGGGCACCGCCCTCGCGGACCGCCATCTCGAAGGGCGGCAGCAGGACGTCGGCGCGCTCGCGCGGGCCCACGGGGGCGGGTGCGAGGTTGCGGCCGGCGCGGGAGGCGGAGTAGCCGACGAAGTGCTTGAGGGTGGCGACGATCCCGGCGTCCTCCAGGCCCCGGACGTAGGCGGTGCCGATGGTGCCGACGAGGTACGGGTCCTCGCCGATCGTCTCCTCGACCCGGCCCCAGCGGGCGTCGCGCACCACGTCCAGGACGGGGGCGAGGCCCTGGTGGACGCCGACGGAGCGCATGTCGCGGCCGATGGCGGCGGCCATGCGGTGCACCAGCTCGGGGTCGAAGGTGGCGCCCCAGGACAGCGGGACGGGGTAGGCGGTCGCGCCCCAGGTGGCGAACCCGGCCAGGCACTCCTCGTGCGCGAGAGCGGGAATGCCGAACCGGTTGGCGGCGGCGATGCGCGCCTGGGTGCGCAGCAGGGACAGCGCGCCCAGCGCCGGGTCGACGGGGGCGGTGCCGAACGGGCGGGTCAACTGGCCCAGTCCGGTGGGCAGGAGGGCGTCGAGGTCGACGGCCTCCTCCATGTCGTGCTGATGGGGGGCGACGTCTCCGCCCTCGTCGGACGCGCCGACCCACACGCCGTACAGCTGGGCGATCTTCTCCTGGAGGGTCATCGCCTCGATCAGCGCGGAGACCCTGGTGGAGACGGAGTGGGCGGGGTCGTTCCAGAGGGGGATTTCGGGGGTGGTCTCAACGGCCACGTTGGCGGTCACTTTCCTCCGACGCCCATCAGCCCCTGGACCAGGGCACGACGGGCGAACAGATAGACGAGCAGGACGGGCACCATGGACAGCACCACGGCTCCCAGCAGACCGGGGATGTCGATGCCGTGTTCGGTCTGGAAGTTGTAGAGACCCAGGGTGACCACCTTGGTGGAGTCGGACTGGGTCAGGACGAGCGGGAACAGGAAGCCGTTCCACGCCTGGAGCGCGGAGAACACCACGATCGTGGAGAGTCCGCCCCGGGACAGCGGCATGACGAGCTGGAAGAACATGCGCCGCGGGCTCGCGCCGTCCATCGCCATGGCCTCGTACAGCTCCGGCGAGATGTCCCGCATCGCGCCGCTGAGGATCAGCGCCGACATCGGCAGGCAGAAGGCGGCCGTGGGCAGGATGACGCCGAGCAGGTTGTCGTACAGGCCGGCTTCGCTGATCAGGTAGAACATCGGCACGATCACGGCCTGGGCCGGGATGGCGAGGCCGAGCAGGAACAGCCGGAAGATCGCCGACGTGGCCCGGCCGCGGCTGCGGACGATGGCGTAGGCGAGCGGCGGGACCAGCAGCAGCACGATGGCGATCACGCTGGCGGTGACGACGAGGGTGTTGAGGAAGTACTGGCCGAAGCCCGAGTCGAAGGCACCGGTGTAGTTGTCGAGGGTGAAGCTGTCCGGGAAGGAGACCGGGCCGTTCTCGGCGTAGTCCTGGCGGGTGCGCAGGGTGGCGGCGAGCAGCACGTACAGCGGCAGGCCGACCAGGAACAGCCAGACGAGCGAGCCGGCACCGGCCACGTAGTTGGGTCGGCGCCTCATGACACACCCTCCATGGAGCTGCGCATCTTGTCGTAGCCGGAGACCCGGACGACGACCAGCGAGATGATCGTGGCGGCGACGACCAGGACCAGGGCGATGGCGGAACCGGTGCCGTAGTCGAAGCTCTTGAACGCCTTGTCGTACATGTAGTAGGCGCTGATGGTGGTGTCGGTGCCGGGGCCGCCCTGGGTCAGGATGAGGACCGTCTCGAAGGTGGTCAGACCGCCGACGATCATCAGGATCATCGAGGTGATCATGGAGGTGCGCAGCTGCGGCAGGGTGATGTGGAAGAACTGCCGGTAGCGGCCCGCCCCGTCGATCGCCGCCGCCTGGTAGAGCACCGGCGGGACCGCGCGGGCGGCACCCTGGTAGATCAGCGTGTGGAACGGGGTGAACTGCCAGGTGCTGACGAAGGCCAGCACCCCGATGGCGGTGGCCTGTTCACCGAACAGGTTGCCGTCGCCGAACAGCCAGGTCGCGGAGGCGGGGATGCCGAAGTTCGGGTCGAGCAGCGCCCGCCACAGCACGGACACCGCCGTCGCGGACAGCAGCAGCGGGATGAAGTAGATGACCGACAGGACGGCGCGGTTGCGCTGGTGACCGGCGGCCCAGACGCCGAGCAGGATGCTCAGCGGCGTCTGGAGGACCACGCCGAGCACGGTCAGCAGCAGGGTCAGCCAGATGCTCTTGAGCATGACCGGGTCGTCGATGAGGCGCGACCAGTTGTCCGTGCCGACGAACTCGGGCGAGCTGAGACCGTCCCAGCTCATGAAGGACAGCACCGCCACCATGATCAGCGGGACGATCGCGAAGAGGACGAAGAAGACTGCGGCGGGCAGTGCCCAGGCGAATCCGGGGCGGCCCACCTTCGTCGTGGACGAGGCCGGCGGCCGCCGCCGGGACTCCTTGCGGGGTCCGGCGGCGGGCCGGGCGTTCGTGATCTGTGTGGTCATGAGCCGTTCGTCACTCGGTCGGGAGGGCCTGCATGGCCTTGATGAAGCCGTCCGTGTCGAGCTGCCCGTTGAAGAACTGCTGGACGGCCTTGTGCATGTCCGAGCTCGCCTTCTGCGGGTACGCCTGGTCCCAGGACAACTGGAACGAGGGGGCGTCGGCGACGAGGTCGTACTGGAAGCGGGAGTACTCGGGGGTGCCCGAACCGTCGATGAACTTGTCGGTGTCGGTGGTGGTCGGCAGGTTGCCGATGTCCAGCTGCGCCTTGACGAACTCCTCGGAGTACATGAGCTTCAGGAACTCGGCGACGGCCTCGGGGTGCTTGGTCTTCTTCATCACCGAGTAGTAGTTGTTGGTGTTGCCGGCGACGTTGGCCGGGTCGCCCTTGCCGCCCTCGACGGACGGGAAGGCGGTGTAGCCGAGGTCCTTCTCGGCGAAGTCCGGGTGGTCCGTGAGCTGCTGGGAGTAGTACCAGGACCCCATCAGCTCGAAGCCGGCCTTGCCGGAGGCCATCAGCTGGACCGAGCCGCCGTTGGTGTACTTGACGGAGTCGTAGTTCTTGCCGAAGGCGCCGGAGTCGACCAGCTCCTTGATCATGTCCAGGGCCTTCTTGCTCTCCGGGCTCTCCCAGGCGCTCTTGTCGCCCCCGACGGCCTTGGCGAACAGCTCCGGACCGGCCATGCGGTCGTAGAGGTACTGGAACCACATCTGGGTGGGCCAGACGTCGCCGCCGCCGAGCGCGATCGGCGTGACGCCCTCGTCCTTGAGCTTGTCCACCGCGGCGAGCAGTTCGTCCCAGGTCTTCGGCGGCTGGACGCCCGCCTCGGCGAGGACCTTCTTGTTGTGGAAGAGCAGGACCGGCTGGGTGCCGCGCATCGGGATGCCGTACGGCTTGCCGTCGACGACGGCACTGTCGAAGACGGACGGCAGGAACTTGTCCTTCAGGTCCGGGTTCTTCTTGATGAAGTCGTCCAGCGGCAGCAGCAGGTCGGCCTTGACGAACGGCTTGATGCTGCCGCCGCCCCAGTTGAAGAAGACGTCCGGGGCCTGCGGCGTGCTGATGATCGTCTGGAGCTTCTTCTGGTAGTCGGCACCGGGGATGGTGTCGAGGACCACCTTGACGTCGGACGTCTTGTTGAAGGTGTCGACGATCTGCTGTTCGACCTTGTTGCTAGCGTCCCCGTAGACCAGGACATGGATCTTGCCGTCGTCCGACGACGCCCCGCCGTTCCCGTCGCCGCAGGCCGACAGGCTCAGCGCCAGGGCGAGCGTCGCACCGGTGGCGACCAGTCTGGGCAAGCGCGCACGTGTCTTCATCGTTCGCCTTTCGAAAGTTTCGGCGCCATCACCGAAAGTCCATGCCGTCGGACAGTAGAGTCAGTCGGGATTTTTGGTCAATGGCCGTGCGCGAGCCGACTCAAAACGTTATCGACCGCATGACCTACCCTGTTGGCATGCACGGTGAAGACGAGGTGGGCGCCAAGGTGACATTGGCCGAGGTGGCGAAAGAGGCGGGGGTCTCGCTGCCGACAGTTTCGAAGGTCCTCAACGGTCGTTCGGATGTCTCCACCGGTACCCGAGCCAAGGTCGAGCGGCTCCTCGCCGCGCACGGCTACCGGCGCCGGGTCGCGGGCCCACCCCGCACCCCGCTGGTCGAGCTGGTCTTCCACGAGCTGGACAGCGTCTGGGCGGTGGAGCTGGTCAAGGGGGTGGAAAACGTTGCCAAGGCCAACCGGGCGACGGTCGTGCTCACCCGGAGCGGCACCCGGCACGCGCCCGGCCCGGAGTGGATCGAGGGAGTGCTGCGGCGCAGGCCGCTCGGTGTCGTGCTGGTCTTCTCGTCGCTCCCGGCGGAGGTGAAGCGCCGGCTCCGCTCGTGGGACATCCCCTTCGTCATCGTCGACCCGGCCGGCGACCCGGACCCCGACGTTCCGTCCGTGGGCTCCGCCAACTGGGCCGGGGGTCTCGCGGCGACGCGTCATCTCACCGACCACGGACACGAACGCGTCGCGATCGTCACCGGCCCCGAGGACATGCTGTGCTCCCGGGCCCGTCTCGACGGGTACCGCTCGGCGCTGACCATGGCGGGCCTGCCGTTCGACCCCCGTCTCGTCCGCTTCGGCGACTTCCAGGTGCACAGCGGCTTCGCGCACGCCGGGGACCTGCTGGACGGCCCCGAGCCGCCGACGGCCGTCTTCGCGGGCAGTGACCTCCAGGCCCTCGGGGTGCTGGAGGCGGCCCGGCTCAGGGGCCTGCGCGTCCCGGAGGACCTGTCGGTGGTCGGCTACGACGACGTGCCGCCGGCCCAGTGGTCGAGCCCCCCGCTGACCACGGTGCACCAGCCGCTGCGGCACATGGCCGAGGAGGCGGCCCGCATGCTCTTCCGCCCCGACGTCCCCGGCGGCGCGGCCCGGCGCATCGAACTGGCGACGCGTCTGGTCGTGCGGCAGAGCAGCGGGCCACCGGCCGGACGGGCCGCCCCGGCGCGCCGGGTGCCGGGGCGGGCGCCCGGGGCCCGGATCAGCGCGGGCGCGTGACGAGGACCTGCCGTTCGGTGACGGTGGACGACTCGCCGAGCAGGTCGCGCGGCTCGGCGTCGTAGGCGACCGTCCGGCCGTGCGCGTCCGTGGACGGGCCGGACGCCGGCCTCTGGTTGGGGGTGCCGTCGGGCCGGGCGGTGACCGTGTCGAGGCGGCCGGTGCGCAGGTCGAGCAGGTAGACGATCTGGAGCGGGCCGCGGGGCACCCGCTCCTCGGCCGCCACGAACACGATGTGCCGCCCGTCGGCGCTCAACCGCCCCGAGTGCGTGGCGAACTGCGGCTTCGGACCCAGGACATGGCGCAGCGAACCGTCCCTCAGACCCCTGACGAAGACGTCACCGGTGTCGTTGGTGCCCCGGGGCGACAGCGTCCGGCACTTGAAGCGGAACGAGACGTGCCGGCCGTCCGCCCCCATCACCGGGTCGCTCACCCCGTACTCGGCCGGATCGTCGACGCACTCCGGGTCGACACGGGTCCGCCGGTCCGTCCGCCGGTCGAGCACCTGGACATGGGTGTCGGTGTCGGCCGCCGCGGGGTCCGTCGCCAGATAGGCGACGTACCGGCCGTCGTGGCTGAGGGTCGGTCCCGCGACCCGCTGCCGGTCCCCGGCCACCGGGTCGTCGACCCACTCGCCGGTCCCCCGCCGGAGGTCGTGCACGCGGATGCGCGGCGCTGCCGTCGGCTCTCCCGACGGCCGGGCCGCGAAGGCCACGTACCGTCCGTCGCCGCTCAGCGCGGGTGCGTTGAGGCTGCCGAACCGTGCGTCGGTGTCGTCGCCGACCGGCTCGGTGCGGCCCGTGCGGAGGTCGTGGACGTACGCCGCGGTGCCGTCCGGCGTCGGGTAGGCGACCCGGGTGCCGTCGGCGCTGAGGGACGGGGCGACGGAGGGCGTGCCCCGGTCCATGCCCCGGGCCAGGTCGCTGGCCCAGTGCACCCGGCCGGTCCGCAGGTCCTTCACGTAGACGTCGGCCGCGTCGTCGGTGTCGCCGGGCGCCAGGTTCGAGGCGTACGACCAGAAGGCCACGTAACGGCCGTTGGCGCTGATGGCGGCGTACCGGCTCTGACCGTTGCCCAGAACGTCGTCGGACGTGACGTTCACGTGGTCCGTGCCGGGTCTCAGCTCCAAGGCCCCCGCGGGCGCCGTCTGCACGGCGGCGCACACCCAGGCCACGGCGGCCACGGCGGCCGCTCTTCCCCCCAGACGCATGTTTCCCCCCGGTCGACACGTCTCCCCGGCCCCGCGGCCGGGACCCTCAGCCATGGAAGCGGTCCCCGGACACACCGTCAACGCGTCCTACCGGCCATACGTCCTACGTTCTGTGTCCTACGTTCTGTGACCCACGTCCCACGTCCTACGTCCCACGACTCGCGGACGGCGAAGGACGCCCGTCCCGGAGGGTCCTCCCGTACGTGACGACGAGACAACCGGCCGACGCGCCCACCGCGTACCAGAACAGGTCCGGCGCGTTGAAGGTCGAGCCCAGGACCAGTCGGGCGGCGGTGCTGCGCCGGGACAGCTCCGCCGGCACGGAGCTGAGCTGCAGGAACTCGACGCCCCAGCTGACGGCCAGGGCGAGTGCGGCGGCCCGGACCGGCGGCGTCCGGGGCGCCGCCAGGAGGACGAGCGCGAAGACCAGCAGGGTGTAGAGGGCGTCCCCGCCGTACTTGGCGACGTCTCCGGTCGCCACCGCCCGCAGGCCCAGCGCCGCGGCGACGGTCGCCAGGGCGGCCAGGGCGGCCCACAGGCGTGTCCCACCGCCCTCGCCGCGGCCGCTCACCCGGCCCGCCGGCCGGACGGCTGGAGGAGTTGGTCGACGGGCGCGTAGTCGTCGGTGAGCGGCCGGGCATCGCCGATCCACGAGGTCAGGTCGTCGCCGGCGGCGGTCACCCAGCCGACCCGCCGGCCGTCCAGCGCCTTCTGGACCGCGCGGAGGTCGACCGGCCGGTCGGACGCCAGCACCACCAGATTGCCTCCGTCCGGGGCGGCGGTCCGGTCGGAGCCGATGTCGGCGGGCTCACCGACGAGGACCACGTGCTCGAACGTCTCGGCGAGGGTGGCCGCCTCCGCCCGCGCGAAGTCCATGCCACCGTGATCGATCAGGTTCGCGAGGTACAGGCCGTCGTCGTTCAGCACCCGCCGCACGTCGGCCATCGCCTCCGCGGTGGTCAGGTGCCACGGCACGCTGACACCCCCGAAGGCGTCGCCGACGACGAGATCACGGCTGCCCGTCGCCAACCGCCGCAGGCCGAGCCTGCCGTCCTCCGTGCGCACCTCGATGCCGACCTCCGGCCGCAGGCCGAACCGTTCGCGGTCGATGCGCACGACCCCGCCGTCGATCTCGGACACCAGGCTGTGCGTCCCGGGCCGGGTGGCCGCGAGGTAGCGCGGCAGGGTGAGTCCCCCGCCGCCCAGGTGGTGGGCGTCGATCGGCTCGCCCGCCGGGAAGGCGGTGTCGACCACCGAGGCGATGGCCCGCACATAGGCGAACTCCAGGTGCGTCGGGTCGTCGACGTCGACGTAGGAGTGCCGCACTCCGTCCAGGACGAGGGTGCGGCCGCCGTCCCGGTCCGGGTCGGCCACGACCCGGGCGCAGTGGTACTTGGTCTCCGCGTCGCAGCCCCCGGGCGCGGCCACGCCGGCCAGGGCCCCCGCGATCACCACCAGGGCCAGGGCCGGGGTGCCGCTCCATCCACGGGTCCGCCACTCGACCAGCGCCGAGGCGGCCACCAGCAGCGCGCCGAGACCGATCAGGATGCCGCTGACGGGCAACCGCGACACCAGGACGAAGCCGGTGAGGACGGTGCCGACGATGGCGCCGACGGTGCCGACGCCGGAGAGCCGGCCGACGACCGTACCGGTCTCGGCGAGGCTGGTGAGACGCAGCTTGGTCGCGATCGGCGTCACCGCGGAGAGCAGCGCGCCCGGGACCAGGATGGTCAGGGCCGCGACGAGCAGGAGCAGCACGGGCGCCCACTCCGCGGTGCTGCGCAGCACGGCGGGG
>MUMD01000250.1 GCA_002155895.1 Streptomyces rochei | reverse complement strand
GTCCTATCTGCGGCGCATCGCGGTCCTGCGCCTGGAACGCAACGACGCCGCCGGACCCGGCGGAGTGGTCGAGCGCGTCCAGTACCGCTCCCGGACCACCAACGTGGAGCCGCCCTCGTGGAGCGGCGAGAAGGTCTCGGACCGGCCCACCGTGCGCGAGCTGCCCTGGTGGACGGTGTCCGGCTCCGGCGACCCGCGGGAGGGCGCCGCGTGAACCGCGTTCTCCCCGCCGTCACCCGCGGCATCGCCCGCGTCACCGGCGCGGCCCTCGGTCCCTTCCAGACGGCCGTGATCCGCATCGGCTTCAGCGCCACCTGGCTGCTGTTCCTGCTGCGCGAACTGCCCCACCGGCACGAGCTGTACGGCCCGCAGAGCCCCTGGGGCCACGACCTCGCCGAGCAGCTGATCGCGGACAACGGCGCCTTCACGGCGCTGATGTGGTCGGACGGGCGGGCCTGGTTCGAGATCGTCTACGCGCTGGCCGTCCTCAGCAGCGTGCTGCTCCTGCTGGGCTGGCGCACCCGGACGATGTCCGTCCTCTTCATGGTCGGCGTGCTCTCGCTGCAGAACCGCAGTGTCTTCATGGGGGACGGCGGCGACAACGTCCTGCACCTGATGAGCATCTACCTCGTCCTCACCCGCTGCGGCCGGGTCTGGTCGCTGGACGCCCGCCGGGCGCGGCGCGCGGACGAGGCCCGGGCGCGCGGCGAGCGGGTCGCCGACCGGGTGGGGCCGGTGCTGTGGTGCGTGCTCGGGTTCCTGCTGCTCACGGTGACCCTGGCGGGCGGGCTGGACGGGGACTGGTTCGTCCCGGCGCTGCTGTGGACGGTGTGGGTGGCGCAGGGCCTGTGGTGGGCCGTGGGGCGCGGCACCGGGAACGGTGTGGGCAACGGCCAGCCGCGCATCCTCCTCGACGTGGTCGCCAACGTGGTGCACAACGGCGCCCTGGTCGTGATCATGGCCGAGGCCTGTCTGATCTACGCCACGGCGGGCTGGTACAAGATCCAGGGCTCGCGCTGGCAGGACGGCACCGCGGTCTATTACCCGTTGCACCTGGACTACTTCTCGCCGTGGCCCGCGCTCTCCGACGCCCTGTCGTCCAGCGGCACGATGGTCATGCTCATCACCTACGGCACGGTCGTCGTGCAGGTCGCCTTCCCGTTCACGCTGTTCAACCGGCGGGTCAAGAACGTGCTGCTGGCCGTGATGATGACCGAGCACGCGGTGATCGCCGTGGTGCTGGGGCTGCCGTTCTTCTCGCTGGCGATGATCGCCGCCGACGCGGTCTTCCTGCCGACCTCCTTCCTGCGCCGGCTGGGCGGCTGGGCGGCACGCGGGCGGGACCGGCTGCCGGGCCGCCTGGCGGGCCGGCGGGCGCGGGCGAAGCAGGCCGGAGCCGGCGGCGCGACCGCGGTGCCCGGTCCGCGGGCCGGCTCCGACGGGGCCACCGGTGCGGGGGCCGGGGACGAGGGGGACCCCCGGCGCGCGCACGTAGGCTTCCGGGCATGACCGACCCCGATCCGCTCGCCGTCTGGCGCCGGTACGCCGGCCCGTGCGTGCTGCTCGACGGCTTCCACGCCCTCAAGCACGCGCTGCGCTTCGGCGCGGAGGTCCCCGTGGCCGTCACGGCCGACCGCACGGCGGCCCTGGCCCTCGCCGACGAACTGGCGCCCGACGTGCGGGGCGTCCTGGACGGGCTGCTGACCGAGGTGACGCGGGAGGCGTACGCCTCGCTCGTGCCGCGCCCGCACCCCACCGCGGTGGCCGCCCTCGCCGTACGGCCCCCGCGGGAGACCGGACTGCGGGCGCTGGCGCACACGTCCCGCCGGGCGCCCGTCGTGGTGCTGGACCAGCCGCGCAACCTGGGCAACGCCGGGGCGGTGATCCGGCTGGCCGCCGGCTTCGGGGTCACCGGTGTCGTCACTACCGGGACGCTCGACCCGTGGCACCCCACCGTGGTGCGCGGCGGGGCGGGGCTGCACTTCGCGACCGCCGTGGAGCGTCTGGAGGTGGCCGAGCTGCCGTCCGGGCCGCTGTTCGCGCTGGACCCCGAGGGCGAGGACCTCCGCGGACTGAAGCTGCCGGACGACGCGCTGCTCGCCTTCGGCTCCGAGCGCAGCGGGCTGTCGCGGGAGCTGCGCGCGCGGGCGGACCACCTGGTGGCGCTGCCGATGCGCCCCCAGGTCTCCAGCTACAACCTGGCGACCAGTGTCGCCATGACGCTGTACCACTGGAGCGCCCAGGGGGGCGCACCGCGCGTGTCCTGACCGGCGGTCCTAGGCGGGCCGGCGGACCTCCACCACCCGGAAGCGGCTCGCGACGAACGCGCCGTCGCACAGGGCGGCGTTGGCCGCCGGGTTGCCGCCCGAGCCGTGGAAGTCGGAGAAGGCGGCCGTCTGATTGACGTACACCCCGCCGGTGAGGTTGAGGGAGAGCTGGGCGGCCTCCTCCAGGCAGGCCTCCCGCACGGACTCCTCGACCTCCGGGTCGGTCGTGTACGCGCCCACCGTCATCGCGCCCTTCTCGCGGACGCTGTGGCGCAGCATCTCCACGGCGTGGGCGGCGGAGTCGACGGCGACGGCGAAGGAGACGGGACCGAAGCACTCGCTGGTCCAGGCGGCCTCGTCGGCGGGCTTGGCACCGTCCAGCTTGACGATCACCGGGGTGCGCACGACCGCGTCCGGGAACTCCGGGTTGGCCACCTCGCGGGAGGCGAGGGCGACCTCGCCGAGTCCGGCGGCGGCCTCCAGGCGGGCCTTGACGTCCGGGTTGACGAGGGCGCCGAGCAGCGCGTTCGCGCGGGCGTCGTCGCCGAGGAGGGCGTCGACGGCGCGGGCGAGGTCGGCGGTCACCTCGTCGTACGTCTTGGCCCCCTGGTCGGTGCGGATGCCGTCGCGGGGGATCAGCAGGTTCTGCGGGGTGGTGCACATCTGGCCGCTGTAGAGGGAGAGCGAGAACGCCAGGTTGGCGAGCATGCCCCGGTAGTCGTCGGTCGACTCGATGATCACCGTGTTGACGCCGGCCTTCTCGGTGAAGACCTGGGCCTGGCGGGCGTTGGCCTCCAGCCAGTCACCGAAGGAGGTGGAGCCGGTGTAGTCGATGATCCGGATCTCGGGGCGGGTGGCCAGGGTCTTGGCGATGCCCTCACCGGGGCGCTCGGCGGCCAGCGCGACCAGATTGGGGTCGAAACCGGCCTCGGCGAGCACGTCGCGGGCGACCTGGACGGTGAGCGCGAGCGGCAGCACCGCCCGGGGGTGCGGCTTGACCAGGACCGCGTTGCCGGTGGCGAGGGAGGCGAACAGGCCCGGGTAGCCGTTCCACGTCGGGAAGGTGTTGCAGCCGATCACCAGGCCGATACCGCGCGGGACCGGCGTGAACTGCTTGGTCAGCGCCAGCGGGTCGCGCTTGCCCTGCGGCTTGGTCCACTCGGCCGTGTCGGGCGTGCGGGACTGCTCCACGTACGCGTACGCCACGGCCTCCAGGCCGCGGTCCTGGGCGTGCGGGCCGCCCGCCTGGAACGCCATCATGAACGCCTGCCCGGAGGTGTGCATGACGGCCTGGGCGAACTCCATCGTGCGGTCCGCGATCCGCTTCAGGATCTCCAGGCAGACCATCGCGCGGGCCTCCGCTCCCGCGTCCCGCCACGCCCGCTGCCCGGCCCTCATCGCGGGCAGCAGCACGTCGAGGTCCGCGTGCGGGTACTCCACGCCCAGCTCGATCCCGTACGGAGAGACCTCGCCGCCGACCCAGCCGTCGGTGCCGGGCTGGCCGAGGTCGAGTCGGGTGCCGAGCAGGGCGTCGAAGGCCGCCTTGCCCGCGGCCGTGTCCAGGCTGCCGTTCTCCCCGTAGGCCTTGGGGTGCTCGGGGTGGGGGGACCAGTACGCGCGGGTGCGGATCGTCTCCAGCGCCTGGTCCAGGGTCGGCCGGTGCCGGTCGATCAGCTGGTGCGCGGTGAGTTCGGCGGCCATGCGGGACCAACTCCTCGTCTCTTCCGGACGCGCTGTCGACTCCGTGTCGAGTGTCCGGGACCTGGGGGAAACCTGGGCGGAAACAGGCGGACACGGCTAGAGTAACCGAACGATCGGTCGGGACAAGGGGGACCGCCGCATCTGTGGAAAACCCCGTGCGGGAGGATCGCGCACATGACAGCACTCGACCTCAGCAGCCCCGTCGCCGTCGTCGGCACCGGCACCATGGGTCAGGGCATCGCCCAGGTGGCGCTGGTCGCGGGCCACCCCGTGCGGTTGTACGACGCCGCTGCCGGCCGGGCCCGGGAGGCGGCCGACGCGATCGGCGCCCGGCTCGACCGGCTCGTGGAGAAGGAACGCCTGACCGGCGCCGAGCGGGACGCGGCCCGCGCCCGGCTCCGGCCCGCCGAGGACCTCGCCGAGCTGGCCGACTGCGCCCTGGTCGTCGAGGCGGTGCTGGAGCGGCTGGACGTCAAGCAGGAGCTGTTCCGGGCGCTGGAGGACGTCGTCGGCGACGACTGCCTGCTCGCCACCAACACCTCCTCCCTGTCCGTCACCGCCATCGGCGGCGCGCTCCGCGTCCCGGGCCGCTTCGTCGGCCTGCACTTCTTCAACCCGGCTCCCCTGCTGCCGCTGGTGGAGGTGGTCTCCGGCTTCGCGACCGACGTCGCCTGCGCCACCCGCGCGTACGAGACGGCCCGCGCCTGGGGCAAGACCCCGGTCGCCTGCGCCGACACCCCCGGCTTCATCGTCAACCGCATCGCCCGCCCCTTCTACGCCGAGGCCTTCGCGGTCCACGAGGACCAGGGCGCCGACCCCGCCACCATCGACGCCGTGCTGCGCGAGTCGGGCGGCTTCCGGATGGGCGCCTTCGAGCTGACCGACCTCATCGGGCAGGACGTCAACGAGTCCGTCACCCACTCCGTGTGGCAGGCGTTCTTCCAGGATGTGCGCTTCACGCCGTCGCTGGCCCAGCGGCGCCTGGTGGAGTCCGGCAGGCTCGGCCGCAAGAGCGGACAGGGCTGGTACGACTACCGCGACGGCGCCCGGCGGCCCGAGCCGCACACCGCCGAGCCCGCCGACCCGCCCGCGTACGTCGTCGTCGAGGGCGGCCTGGGGCCGGCCGCCGAGCTGGTCGCGATGGTCCGCGAGGCCGGGATCGAGGTGCGCCACGAGGACGAGGACAAGGGCACCCGCTTCGTCCTGCCGAGCGGGGGACAGCTCGTGCTCGCCGACGGCCAGACCTCCGTCGAGTTCCGGGACGTCGTCTACTTCGACCTGGCGCTGGACTACCGCGCGGCGAGCCGCGTCGCCCTGTCCGCCGCGCACTCCACCTCACCGGAGACCGTCGCCCAGGCCACCGGCCTGTTCCAGGCGCTCGGCAAGAAGGTCAGCGTCATCGGCGACGTACCCGGGATGATCGTGGCGCGCACGGTGGCGCGGATCATCGACCTCGCCGTGGAGGCGGTCGCCAAGGGCGTGGCCACCGAGGAGGACATCGACACCGCGATGCGCCTGGGCGTCAACTACCCGCTCGGCCCGCTGGAATGGAGCCGCAGACTCGGCGGCGGC
The DNA here is from genome assembly GCA_002155895.1 of Streptomyces rochei. GTDB lineage: Bacteria > Actinomycetota > Actinomycetes > Streptomycetales > Streptomycetaceae > Streptomyces > Streptomyces rochei. Next base: position 3,310 of record MUMD01000250.1, on the reverse strand, counting down.
TGGGCCTGCGAACTCCTCGACAACCTGCACGCGTGCGCGCCCACGGGCCGGTACGCGCCCTCCCTGGCGCTCTACCGTCACGCGTACGCCTGCGACAAGCAGGAGGGCGGCACCTCATGACCACCGCCAAGCGCGACACCTACACGCCCGAGACGCTGCTCTCCGTCGCCGTGCAGGTCTTCATCGAACGCGGCTACGACGGCACCTCCATGGAGCACCTGTCCAAGGCGGCCGGCATCTCCAAGTCGTCGATCTACCACCACGTCACCGGCAAGGAGGAGCTGCTGCGCCGGGCCGTGAGCCGGGCCCTGGACGAGCTCTTCGGCATCCTCGACGAGGAGCAGGCGCGCGTGGGGTCCGCCGCCGAGCGGCTGGAGTACGTCGTGCGGCGCATGGTCGAGGTGCTGATGGCCGAACTGCCGTACGTGACGCTGCTGCTGCGGGTGCGGGGCAACACCGGCACCGAGCGGTGGGCGCTGGAGCGGCGGCGCGAGTTCGACCACCGGGTGGCCGATCTGCTGAGGGCGGCGGCGGCCGAGGGGGACGTGCGCGCCGACGTGGAGGTGCGGCTGGCGACCCGCCTGGTCTTCGGCATGATCAACTCGATCGTCGAGTGGTACCGGCCCGACGGTCCCGACGGCCGGGGCGGCAGCGGCGGCGCGGGCGAGCGCGAGGTGGTCGACGCGGTGGCGCGGCTGGTGTTCGGGGGGCTGCGCAAGGCGACCTGAGGCGGCCACCCGTCCCGTGGCCGCGGCGGTCAGGCCTGCGGCTCCAGGTCCTCGGTCTCGAACACCAGCAGGGTGCGGGTGCTGAGCACCTCCGGGATGGCCTGGAGGCGGGTGAGCACCAGCTCGCGCAGGGCCCGGTTGTCGGGGGTGTGCACCAGGAGCAGGACGTCGAAGTCGCCCCCCACCAGGGCGATGTGGGAGGCGCCGGGGAGCTGCCGCAGCTCGGCGCGGACCGTGCGCCAGGTGTTCTGGACGATCTTCAGGGTGATGTACGCCGAGGTGCCGTGCCCCGCCCGCTCGTGGTCGACGCGGGCGCCGAAGCCGCGGATGACGCCGTCCTCGACGAGGCGGTTGATGCGGGCGTAGGCGTTGGCGCGCGAGACGTGGACCCGCTCGGCGACCGACCGTATCGAGGCGCGGCCGTCCGCCTGGAGCATGCGCAGGATGTCCTGGTCGATGGCGTCCAGCGGGCGCGGGGGCGGGGCGGCCGGGTCCTCGGGGGCGCCGTCGCCGTCCGGGCGTTCGGCCATTTGTTCAGCTGCCATGTCCCCCCGCCTTCCCACGATGGACGTACTGCGTCCATCTCAGGCTGTGGAGAACCGTTTGTCCACAGCCTGGGGTCGCGTGTAGCCAAAATGTGCCGGCGACCGAACAATCGGTAGGTGAGGCCCGTCACACCCGTGGCGAGTCCGAAGCCGCTCCCACGAGGAGGTGCCGTCATGACGGTCATGGAGCAGCGGGGCGCGTACCGGCCCACACCGCCGCCCGCCTGGCAGCCCCGTACCGACCCCGCGCCGCTGCTGCCGGACGCGGAGCCGTACCGCGTCCTCGGCACGAAGGCCGCCGAGCAGGCCGACCCCGAGCTGCTGCGCACGCTGTACGCCCGGCTGGTCCACGGCCGCCGCTACAACGCGCAGGCCACGGCGCTGACCAAGCAGGGCCGGCTGGCCGTCTACCCCTCCAGCACCGGTCAGGAGGCCTGCGAGGTCGCCGCCGCGCTGGCCCTCGAGGAGCGCGACTGGCTCTTCCCGAGCTACCGCGACACGCTCGCCGTCGTCTCCCGCGGCGTCGACCCCGTCGAGGCCCTCACCCTGCTGCGCGGCGACTGGCACACCGGCTACGACCCCTACGAGCACCGGGTCGCGCCGCTGTCCACGCCGCTGGCCACCCAGCTGCCGCACGCCGTGGGCCTCGCCCACGCCGCCCGCCTCAAGGGCGACGACGTCGTCGCGCTGGCCATGGTCGGTGACGGCGGCACCAGCGAGGGCGACTTCCACGAGGCGCTGAACTTCGCCGCCGTCTGGCAGGCGCCGGTCGTCTTCCTGGTGCAGAACAACGGCTTCGCGATCTCCGTCCCGCTCGCCAAGCAGACCGCCGCCCCGTCGCTGGCCCACAAGGCCGTCGGCTACGGGATGCCGGGCCGCCTGGTCGACGGCAACGACGCGGCCGCGGTGCACGAGGTCCTGTCCGAGGCCGTGCGGCGCGCCCGCGCGGGCGGCGGCCCCACGCTGGTCGAGGCGATCACGTACCGCGTGGAGGCCCACACCAACGCCGACGACGCGACGCGCTACCGGGGCGACGCCGAGGTGGAGACCTGGCGCCGGCACGACCCGATCGAGCTGCTGGAGCGGGAGCTGACCGAGCGCGGCCTGCTCGACGAGGAGGGCGTCGTCGCTGTCCGCGAGGGCGCCGAGGCGATGGCCGCCGACCTGCGCGCCCGCATGAACCAGGACCCCGAGCTGGACCCGATGGACCTGTTCGACCACGTCTACGCCGAGCCCACCCCGCAACTGCGCGAGCAGCGGGAGCTGCTGCGGGCGGAGCTGGCGGCGGAGGCCGAGGCGGAGACCGGCGCCGCGTCCGGGGCGCCCGAAGGGGGACACCGATGACCACCGTCGCCGTCAAGCCGGCCACCATGGCGCAGGCCCTCACCCGCGCGCTGCGCGACGCCATGGCCGCCGACCCGAGCGTCCACGTCATGGGCGAGGACGTGGGCACCCTCGGCGGCGTCTTCCGGGTCACCGACGGACTCGCCAAGGAGTTCGGCGACGACCGCTGCACCGACACCCCGCTCGCCGAGGCCGGCATCCTCGGCACCGCCGTGGGCATGGCGATGTACGGGCTGCGCCCGGTCGTGGAGATGCAGTTCGACGCCTTCGCCTACCCGGCGTTCGAGCAGGTCGTCAGCCATGTCACCAAGATGCGCAACCGCACGCGCGGCAGGATGCCCCTGCCGCTGACCATCCGCGTCCCCTACGGCGGCGGGATCGGCGGCGTCGAGCACCACAGCGACTCGTCCGAGGCGTACTACATGGCGACTCCGGGGCTCCATGTCGTCACGCCCGCGACCGTCGCCGACGCCTACGGGCTGCTGCGCGAGTCCATCGCCTCCGACGACCCGGTGGTCTTCCTGGAACCCAAGCGGCTGTACTGGTCGAAGGACGCCTGGAACCCCGAGGAGCCGACGCCCGTTGAACCGACAGGCCGCGCGGTGGTGCGTCGCTCCGGCCGGAGCGCCACACTCATCACGTACGGGCCGTCGCTGGCCGTCTGCATGGAGGCGGCCGAGGCGGCCCGTACGT
>MUMD01000025.1 GCA_002155895.1 Streptomyces rochei | reverse complement strand
CCGCCTCCGCCGTGACCGACGGCCTGCTGAACCCCACCGGGCCCGACGCCCCGCCCGGCGGCTCCCCGGCCGCCTCCAGGTTAAGCAACCGTACGGCGCCCCGGCTGACCCGTTCCACCAGCGGTCCCGGCAGCCACCCGCCGGAGACCAGGCGGGCCGCGCCCTCGGGGGCGAGGCGCCGGGCGACCTCGCCGGGGGCCGGGCGGGCGGACGGGTCCTTGGCCAGGCACGCGGCGACCAGCTCCCGCAGCTCCCCGTCGAGGGTGCCGAGCGACGGCTCCTCGTGGACGACCTTGTAGAGCAGGGCGGCCGAGGAGTCCCCGGGGAAGGGCGGCTCACCCGTGGCCGCGTACGCCAGGACCGCGCCCAGCGAGAAGACGTCCGCCGCGCCCGTGACGCCCTTGCCGAGGATCTGCTCCGGAGACATGTAGCCGGGGGAGCCGATCGAGACGCCCGTCGAGGTCAGGGACGCNNGCGATGCCGAAGTCGATGAGGAGGGGCCCGTCGAGGGTGAGCAGGACGTTGGACGGTTTCACGTCCCGGTGGACGAGGCCCAGGTCGTGCACGGCCGCCAGTGCCTCGCCCAGACCGGCGCCGAGCGCGCGTACCGAGCGGCCCGGCAGCGGGCCGCCGTCCGTGACCGCGGCGGTGAGGGAGGGGCCGGCGGCGTAGGCCGTGGCGACCCACGGGACGCGGGCGTCCGGGTCCGCGTCGAGCACGGGGGCCGTCCAGGCGCCGCCGACCCGCCGGGCGGCGTCCACTTCGCGCCGGAAGCGGGCGCGGAACTCCTCGTCCAGCGCGAAGTGCGGGTGCACGATCTTCACGGCGACCGTGCGGCCGCCGGCGCTGCGGCCGAGGTAGACCCGGCCCATGCCGCCGGAGCCCAGCCGGCCGAGCAGCCGGTAGGGCCCCACGGCCGTGGGCTCGTCGACGTCGAGCGGCTGCATGGCGTCCACCCCTCCCCCGTAGGCCGGTACCTGCCAGCAGGGTAGTGGGCCGCCCGGGGAACGCCCCCCGGGCGGAGGGCGGGGGGGGTCAGGGCTGGAGCAGCTCCACCCGTACGTCCGCCGGGAAGCCGGTCGTCGGGCCCACCCGGCGGGCGAACTCGGTGACCGCCTCGAGCTGCGGGCCGCCGAAGCGGAAGTCGAGGGTGGTGAAGTACTTCGCGAGGGTCTCCTCGTCGAAGGCCTCCCAGCGGGCGGCCTGCTCGGCGACCTTGTCGACCTCCTCCAGGGAGAGGTTGCGGGAGGCGAGGAAGGCCTCGTGGACCTTGCGGGTGAGCTGCGGCTCGCGCTCCGCGTACTCCTTGCGCGCCGCCCAGACCGCGAAGACGAACGGCAGGCCCGTCCACTCCTTCCACAGCGCGCCCAGGTCGTGCACGGCCAGGCCGTAGCGCGGGCCGTCGATCATGTTCGCGCGCAGCGCCGCGTCGCCGATGAGGACGGCCGCGTCGGCCTCCTGCATCATCAGGCTCAGGTCGGGCGGGCAGGTGTAGTAGTCGGGCCGGACCCCGAAGCGCTCGGCGAGCAGGAGCTGGGCGAGGCGGACGGAGGTGCGCGAGGTGGAGCCGAGGGCGACGCGGGCGCCGTCCAGCTTCTCCAGCGGCACCTGCGAGACGATCACGCAGGACATCACCGGGCCGTCGCAGCCGACGGCGATGTCGGGGAAGGCGACGAGATCGTCGGCGTTCTTGAGGAATTCGACCAGGGTGACGGAACCGATGTCGAGGTCGCCCTGCACCAGCTGCTCGCTGAGCTTCTCCGGGGTGTCCTTCGTGAGCTCGAAGTCGAGGAGCGTGCCTGTTCTCGCGAGCCCCCAGTACAGGGGCAGGCAGTTCAGGAACTGGATGTGGCCGACGCGCGGCCGGGTGCGAGAATTGTCCACATCGCGAGGCTAGCCCTCCCCCGGTTTCCGCCCGTCGCCGACCCCCGGCGTCAGCCGAACGGCGGTTCGGTTCAAACATTCGGGTGAAGTGATCTTGGCCTCTGTTGCGTCGGGGGGCCTGCGTGCTAGGCTCACAGCAAGTTGCAGTTTGGTTTCCCTTGCAGTACAGAGCCTGCGGAGCATGTGACCGCGGGCTCTCGTCGTTCTCAGACGTATGCAGTTGTGCGGCATTCAAAGTCTTCACATTTGCTGGTTCTGGAGCAGGGCAACCCTTTGGGCCCAAGGAGGGCTTATGGCTACCGGAACCGTGAAGTGGTTCAACGCCGAAAAGGGCTTTGGTTTCATCGCCCAGGAAGGCGGCGGCCCCGACGTCTTCGTCCACTACTCCGCGATCAACGCGACCGGCTTCCGGTCCCTCGAGGAGAACCAGCAGGTGTCCTTCGACGTCACGCAGGGTCCGAAGGGCCCGCAGGCGGAGAATGTCACTCCTGTCTGATCGACAGCAGTACCCAAGGAGCCCCGCGCCGGTTTCGGCGACGGGGCTCCTGCCCTTTCCGGCACCCCCGTGAATTCCCGGTGAATTCCCGTGGCCGCCCGTGACCGCCCCTGGCCGTCGGCGGCTGTCGGCGGCGGGTCGGCGGATGCCGCCGGCTGCCGGCGTTGTCGGTGGCAGGCCCTAGGGTCCCGCCATGACCCACGACACCCACGACAGCCACGACAGCCGCGACACGCACGGCACCGGTTTCCTGGACACCACCCGCACCTTCTACGACGCCATCGCCGAGGACTACGCCGACCTGCACCGCTCCATGGGCGCCGGCACCCCGCTCGACCGGGCCCTGATGGGCGCCTTCGCCGAGCTGGTGGGGCCGCAGGGGGAGGTGGCCGACCTGGGCTGCGGGCCCGGCCGGGTCACCGCGCACCTCGCCTCGCTCGGCCTGCGCGTCTTCGGCCTGGACCTCTCCGCCTCGATGCTGGAGATCGCGCGCCGGGAGCACCCGGGGCTGCGGTTCGAGCAGGGCTCCATGCTGGAGCTGGACCTGCCCGACGGCTCGCTCGCCGGGGCCGTCTCCTGGTACTCGTCGATCCACACGCCGTGGGAGCGGCTGCCGGACCTCTTCGGGGAGGTGCGGCGGGTGCTGGCCCCGCGCGGGCACTTCCTCCTCGGCTTCCAGGTCGGCGACGAGCCGGTGCGCCTCGACCGCCCCTTCGGCCGTCCGGTCGCCCTGGACTTCGAGCGGCGGCAGCCCGAACCGGTGGCGCGGCTGCTGGAGGAGGCCGGTTTCACGGTGTTGTCGCGGACCGTGCGGATCCAGGAGGAGGACACCTCCGCCAAGGTGCCGCAGGCCTGTCTGATCGCCCGCCGCTGAGCACCCGCGCGTGACCTAGGGCCTGTCGTTTGGATCAGGTCGGCCGAGAGCGACGGCGCGACGCGACCGACCCGAGCGGGGCGTGGTGCGTGCAGCTGCAAGGCGGAGGAGGGCGGCAACGCGGAGCGTTGACAACCGACGACAACGCCGCAGATGTGCGTGCCACGCCCCGCGACGCCGGCATGATCCAAACGACAGGCCCTAGCCCTCGTAGAGCCCCTCCACCGCGGCCGCGAAGTCCCGCATGATCACGTCGCGGCGCAGCTTCATCGAGGGGGTCAGATGGCCCTCCCACTCCGTGAAGTCCCTCGGCAGGACGGCGAAGCGGCGGATGGACTCGGGGCGGGAGACGAGTTTGTTCGCCTCGTCGACGGCGCGCTGGAGGACGGCGTGCAGTTCCTCGTCGTCGACGAGCAGCTCCGGCGGCACCGGGTGCTTGCCGTTCATCCGGCGCCAGTGGTCGACGCCCTGGGGGTCGAGCGTGAAGAGGGCGGAGACGTAGGGGCGGCGGTCGCCCAGCACCAGGCACTGGGAGATCAGGGGGTGGGAGCGCAGCCAGTTCTCCAGGGGGGCCGGGGCCACGCTCTTGCCGCCCGCGGTGATCAGCAGCTCTTTCTTGCGGCCGGTGATGGTCAGGTAGCCCTCGTCGTCCAGGCTGCCGAGGTCGCCGGTGGCGAACCAGCCGTCGGGGGCGGCCGGGACGACGCCGCCCGCCCTGGGGTCCCAGTAGCCGTGCAGGACCTGCGCGCCGGCGACCAGGATCTCGCCGTCGGCGGCTATCCGGACGCGGGTGCCGGGCAGCGGCCAGCCGACCGTGCCGAGGCGCGGCTTGAGCGGCGGGGTCACCGTCGCCGCGGCGGTGGTCTCGGTGAGCCCGTAGCCCTCGAAGATCTCGATGCCGGCCCCGGCGTAGAAGGCGGCCAGGCGGCGGCCGAGCGGGGAGCCGCCGCAGATGGCGTACTTGACCCGGCCGCCCATGGCGTTGCGGATCTTGCGGTAGACGAGCGGGTCGTAGAAGGAGCGGGCAGTCCTCAGGCCGCGGCCGGGGCCGCCGCCCTCGCCGGTCTGCCGGGCCTCCATGGCCTCCCCGTACCGCACCGCCACCGAGACGGCGCGGTCGAAGGCGGTGGCCCGGCCGCCGGACTCGGCCTTGGCGCGGGCGCTGTTGAAGACCTTCTCCAGCATGTACGGGATGGTCAGCAGGCAGGTCGGGCGGAAGGCGGCCAGGTCCGGGAGCAGGTCCTCGGGCTTCAGGCTCGGGGCGTGGCCGAGGCGGACCCGGGCGCGGACGCAGGCCACGGCGACCATGCGGCCGAAGACGTGGGACATCGGGAGGAAGAGCAGGATCGAGGGCTCCTCGCCCGTCCTGGCCTTGAAGACGGGGTAGAGCAGCTCGATGGCGTTGTCGACCTCGGCGAAGAAGTTGCCGTGGGTGAGCGCGCAGCCCTTGGGGCGGCCGGTGGTGCCCGAGGTGTAGATCAGGGTGGCGAGGGTGGACGGGCCGAGCATGCCGCGGCGTACGTCGACCTCCGCGTCCGGCACCCGCTCGCCCAGCTCCGCCAGCCGCTCCACATGCCCCTTGTCCATGGTCCACAGGTGCTTGAGGTCGGGGATGCGGTCCAGCTCGGGGCCGAGGGCCGCGGCCTGCGCGGTGGTCTCGGTGACCAGGGTGACCGCGCCGGAGTCCTGGAGGATCCAGCGGGTCTGGAAGAGGGAGGAGGTCGGGTAGACGGGGACGGTGACCAGGCCGGCCGCCCAGGCGGCGAAGTCCAGCAGTGTCCACTCGTACGTGGTCCGGGCCATGATCGCGATGCGGTCGCCCGGCGTCAGGCCCTCGGAGATCATGCCCTTGGCCACTGCCAGCACCTGGGCGGCGAACTCGGCCGCCGTCACCTCGGACCACTCCCCCTGCGGCGACCTGCGGCTGAGGACCACCTGGTCCGGGACGGCCGCCGCGTTGTCGAAGGGCAGGTCGGCCAGGGAGCCGCGCCGCACCGGCGGTGCGAAGGGAGGGACGTACGCCTCCCGTACCGCCCCGTCCAGCCGCCGTGTCTCGGGCGCCACCAGGGTGGGGCCGGGCGAGTCGGCGTAGGCGGCGGACGCGGCGAAGGAGGGAAGCGGGGTGGACACGGGCGGCTCCTGGAACGTGCAGCGGCGACACTGCGTTGCGGGCGACCGCGCGGTCGGCGGTGCTCTGCTGCATGGCGTACGCGCCTCGCCCTCCGAGGCGTTCATCGCCGGTCCGCGGACTGGGTCACCGGCGGTCAGGATGGGGATCGTACGGTTCTCGCGTGGGGAGTTGGTGCGGGTTCCGGGACGGCTCTGCGCCGGAGGTGTGCAGTCTTGGGGGTTACCTGCCAGTAGGGCACGGTCCGCCCCGGGGTGTCATGTTCGTTCCAGTATGGCCGTGACGCCCTGACCGCCCGCCGCGCAGACCGAGATCAGTCCGCGTCCCGGCCCCCCGCGTTCGGCGAGCAGCTTGGCCAGCGTGGCGACGACGCGGGCGCCGGTCGCCGCGAAGGGATGGCCGGTGGCCAGGGAGGAGCCGGCCGTGTTCAGGCGGGCCCGGTCCACCGGGGCCAGGCCCCGCTTCTCCCAGGCGGCGAGCGTGGCCAGCACCTGCGAGGCGAACGCCTCGTGGATCTCGACCAGATCGAAGTCCTCGATGCCGAGCCCGGCGCGCTCCAGCATGCGCGGGACCGCGTACGCCGGTGCCATCAGCAGGCCGTCCTCGCCGCCCGCGACATCACCGCCGACGAAGTCCACGGCCGCCGTCTCGTACGCCGTCAGGTACGCCAGCGGCTCCAGCCCGCGCGCCTCGGCCCACTCCTCGCTCGCCAGCAGGACCGTCGCCGCGCCGTCCGTCAGCGGCGTCGAGTTGCCGGCCGTCATCGTCGGGCCGGGGGCGTCGAGGCCGAACACCGGCTTCAGCGCGGCCAGTTTCTCCACCGTCGAGCCCGGCCGCAGGTTCTGGTCGCGGGCCAGCCCCCGGAAGGGGACCACCAGGTCCTGGAAGAAGCCCCGTTCGTAGGCCGCCGCCAGCCGCTGGTGACTGGCGGCCGCCAGCTCGTCCTGGGCCTCGCGGGTGATGCCCCAGGCGCGGGCGGTCACGGCCGCGTGCTCGCCCATCGACAGGCCGGTGCGGGGCTCGGCGTTGCGCGGGATGTCGGGGACGAGGTGGGCCGGGCGGATCTTCGCCAGCGCCTTGACCCGGGCCCCCGGGGACTTCGCCCGGCGGGCCTCCAGGAGGATGCGGCGCAGACGGTCGTTGACGCCGAGCGGCGCGTCGCTGGCGGTGTCGGCGCCGCCCGCGACCGCCGACTCGGTCTGGCCGAGGGCGATCTTGTTGGCGGCGGCGATCACGGCCTGGAGTCCCGTGCCGCACGCCTGCTGGACGTCGTAGGCGGGGGTGCGCGGGTCGAGTGTCGAGCCGAGGACCGTCTCGCGGGCGAGGTTGAAGTCGCGGCTGTGCTTGAGGACCGCGCCGGCCACGAACTCGCCGACCGCGCCGGGTCCCTGGAGCCCGTGCCGCTCGACCAGGCCGTCGAGGGCCGCGGTGAGCATCTCCTGGTTGGAAGCGGTGGCGTACGGCCCGTCGGAGCGGGCGAAGGGGACACGTGCGCCGCCGACGACCGCGACGCGGCGCGCCCGGGGCGGCTTCAGGGGACTCATCTCGACCTGCTCCTCACCCGTGACATAGGCTTACCTCCGGTAACCTTACTCCAGAGTAAGCACAGTGACACGCTCACCGCCGTTGGACTCCGTCGGACTCGTTGGGGAGACAAGGACATGGCCGACCGCTATCTCAGCTTCACCGGCACCGCACCCGGCCGCTTCCTCACCCGCCGCCTCGGGCTGCCGCAGCCCGCGAAGCTGCGGCGCGACGCGCTCGACGGCGGCCTGCTGCACCTCACGGCCGGCAAGACGGACCTCGACCTGGCCCCCGTACTGGAGCGCACGGGACTCGCCCCCGACACGGACGGCCGCCCCGCCGCCGTCGTCCTCGACGCCACCGGCGTCCGCGACGTCGACGCGCTGGCCGAGGTGCACGCCGCCCTGCACCCCGTCGTACGGTCCGTCGCCACCAGCGGCCGGGTCGTGGTGCTCGGCGCCCCGCTCGACGCCGAAGACCACCACCAGGCCGCCGCGCAGCAGGCGTTGGAGGGCTTCACCCGCTCGCTCGGCAAGGAGATCGGAGGCGG
>MUMD01000249.1 GCA_002155895.1 Streptomyces rochei | reverse complement strand
TCGCCATCGTCGGCATGGCCTGCCGGCTGCCCGGCGACGTCCGGTCGCCCGAGGACCTGTGGCGGCTGCTCACCGACGGCACCGACGCCATCGCGCCCTTCCCCGCCGACCGGGGCTGGGACCTCGACGGCCTCTACGACGCCGTACCCGAACACCAGGGCAGCTCCCGCACCCGCGAGGGCGGCTTCCTGCACGACGCCGCCGACTTCGACGCCGACTTCTTCGGCATCTCCCCGCGCGAGGCGCTCGCCATGGACCCGCAGCAGCGCCTCCTCCTGGAGACCTCCTGGGAGGTCTTCGAACGGGCCGGCATCGACCCCCGTTCCGTACGCGGCAGCCGCACCGGCGTCTTCGCCGGCCTGTCCTCCAGCGACTACCTCAAGCGCGTCACCCACGTACCCGACGAGATCGCCGGGTACGTCAACAACGGCAACGCCAACAGCATCGTCTCCGGCCGGGTCGCCTACACCCTCGGCCTCGAAGGTCCCGCCGTCACCGTCGACACCGCCTGCTCGTCGTCCCTGGTCGCCCTGCACATGGCGCTCCAGGCGCTGCGCGGCGGCGAGTGCACCATGGCACTGGCCGGCGGCGTCACCGTGATGTGCTCGCCCGAGATCATCGTGGACTTCTCCCGCCAGCGCGGCCTGGCCGCCGACGGCCGCTGCAAGCCGTTCGCCGCCGCCGCCGACGGCACCGGCTTCTCCGAGGGCGTCGGCCTGGTCCTCGTCGAACGGCTCTCCGACGCCCGCCGCAACGGCCACCGGGTACTGGCCCTCGTCCGGGGCTCCGCGGTCAACCAGGACGGCGCGAGCAACGGCCTCAGCGCCCCCAACGGCCCCGCCCAGCAGCGCGTCATCCGTCAGGCGCTCGCCGACGCGGGCGTCCGCGCCGCCGACGTCGACGCCGTCGAGGCGCACGGCACCGGCACCCGGCTCGGCGACCCCATCGAGGCCCAGGCGCTGCTCGCCACCTACGGCCGCGACCGGGACGGCGCCCACCCGCTGCTGCTCGGCTCCGTCAAGTCCAACCTGGGCCACACCCAGGCCGCCGCCGGTGTGGCGGGCGTCATCAAGACGGTGCTGGCGCTGCGGCACGGCACGCTCCCCAAGAGCCTCCACATCGACGCGCCCACCGAGCACGTGGACTGGCAGAGCGGCGGCGTCCGGCTGCTGACCGAGGCCACCGAGTGGCCCGTGCCCGCTGTGCCCCGGCCGCGCCGTGCCGCCGTCTCCTCCTTCGGCATCAGCGGCACCAACGCCCACGTCATCCTGGAGGAGGCCCCGGCCGACGCCCCGGTCGACACCGCGGTCGAGGCATCGTCCGACGCCTCGACCGACGTTCCGGCCGTCTCCGACGCCCCCGGAACCGACCGTACGTCTGTCCCCGTGTGGGCCGCCCCGACGGCAGCGTCCGAGCAGGCCGACGCCACCGCGGACGCCCGCACCACCGGCGGGACGGCGCCCCTGCCCTGGACGCTGTCCGCCCGCAGCGAGGCCGCCCTGCGCGGCCAGGCCAAGGCCCTCCTCGCCCACCTGGACGCACACCCCGGAACCGCCCCGGCCGACATCGCCCACTCCCTGGTGACCCGCCGGGCCCTCCTGGAGAAGCGGGCGGTCGTCATCGGCACCACCCCGGGCGACTTCCGCGCCGGACTCGCCTCCCTCGCCGAGGGCAGCCCCGCCGCCTCCGTCGTCAGCGGCGGCCGGGGCGCCGGCCGCGACCGCAGGACCGTCCTGGTCTTCCCCGGCCAGGGCACCCAGTGGGAGGGCATGGGCGCCGAACTCCTCGACGCCTCACCGGTCTTCGCCCGGTCGATAGCGGACTGCGAGGCCGCCCTCGCCCCGCACGTCGACTGGTCGCTCACCGAGGTACTGCGCCGGACCGACGGCGCCCCCACCCTCGACCGGGTCGACGTCGCCCAGCCCGCCCTGTGGGCCGTGATGGTCTCCCTCGCCGAGCTGTGGCGCGCCCACGGCCTCGAACCCGCCGCCGTCCTCGGCCACTCCCAGGGCGAGATCGCCGCGGCCGCCGTCAGCGGTGCCCTGTCCCTCGCCGACGCCGCCGCGGTCGTCGCCGTCCGCAGCCTCGCCATCGCCCGCGAACTGTCCGGGCACGGCGGCATGGTGGCCGTCGCCGTCTCCCACGAGCAGGCCGACGCCCTCGTCGCCGACCTGCCCGGCGTCTCCGTCGCCGCCGTCAACGGCCCCGCCTCCGTGGTCGTGTCCGGTGACCCCGAAGGACTCGACACCCTCCTCGCCCGGTGCCGGGAGCAGCGCATGCGCGCCCGCCGCGTCCCCGTCGACTACGCCTCCCACTCCGCGCACGTCGACCGGCTCGCCGAGAGCCTGCCCGCCGCCCTCGCCGGCATCGAACCCCGCGACGGCGACATCCCGTTCTTCTCCACCGTCACCGCCGACTGGCACCCGGGGACCGGGCTCGACGCCGCGTACTGGCACCGCAACCTGCGGAGCACCGTGCGCCTGGAGGACTCGCTGCGGGCCCTCGTCGACCAGGGCCACGACGTGTTCGTGGAGTGCAGCCCGCACCCCGTGCTCACCGTCGGCATCGAGGACACCGCGGCCTCCGCCGGGGCCGACGCCGTCACCCTGGGCTCCCTGCGTCGCGACGACGGCGGCGCCCCCCGCTTCCTGACCGCCCTCGCCGCCGCCCACGTGGCGGGCGTGCCCGTCGACTGGCGGCCCGCCGTGGCCCACGGCCACCCCACCGACCTGCCGACCTACGCCTTCCAGCGCGAGCGGTACTGGCTGAAGGCGGGCGGCGAACAGGCCGACCCGGCGGGCCTCGACACCGTCGTACGGCTCGCCGACGGCGGAGCGCTCCTCAGTGGCTCCCTCTCCCTCACCACTCAGCCCTGGCTCGACGCCCACCGCACCCACGGCACCGCCGTCGTCCCCGCCACCGCCCTCCTCGACTGGGCGGTGCGCGCCGGTGACGAGACCGGCCTGCCCCGCGTCGTGGAACTCGACGAGCACATTCCGGTCGCCGTCCCCGACCAGGGCCGCGTCGAGATCCAGCTCACCGTGTCCGCGCACGACGGCACGAGGCCCGGCACGGGGGGCACGGGCACCGGCCTGGAGGGCAGGGACAGCGGCCTGGAGGGCACGGGCACCGGCCCGGACGGCTCGGACAGGGGCCCGGAAGGCTCGGACAGGGGCCCGGAAGGCTCGGGCACCGGCCTGGGCGGCCCGGAGAGCGGACGCGAAGGCGCCGGTGGCCGCACCTTCACCGTCCACTCACGCCTCCTCGGACCGGACGGTGACACGGCAAGCGCCACCCCTTGGACCCGCAACGCGACCGGCGTCCTCGCCCCCGCCCCGCACACCGACCCCGCCCCGGCGAAACCCGGCCCCGGCGCGTCCACCGACGCGGCCGCCACCGTCGACCTCGACCGGGCCCACGACCTGGTCCACCGCAGCGGACTCGACCTGGACGCCCCGTTCCGCACCGTACGTTCCCTGCGACGCTCCGGCGACACGCTTCTCGCCGACGTCGAACTGCCCGAGAGCGCCCACGCGGACGCCACCCGCTTCCGCCTCCACCCGGCGCTCCTGCAGACCGCCGTCGCCCTGGCGGCGACCCCCGACGACGCCACCGCCCCGGTGCTGCCCGCCGCCTGGCGGAACGTCACCGTGCACGCCACCGGAGCCGCCCGGCTCCAGATCGCCCTGACGCCCGTCGGCGAGGACACCTGGACGGTCGACGCCCACGAGACCACCGGCACCCCCGTCCTGACCGGCACCGTCACCACCCGGCGGGCCGGCCCGGAGCGGCTCCCGGCGCCCCCCGGCCCCGACGCCCTGCACCGCGTCACCTGGACCCCGCTGCCCGACGGCACCCGGAGCACCACCCCGGATCACGACGGCACCTGGAGCGCCACCCCGGTCCACGACGGCCCCTGGGCGGTCCTCGGCATCCCGGGACGGCTCACCGCCGCCCTGGAGCGGTCCGGCGCCACCGTCCAGGTCCACGCCGACCTCGCCGCCCTCACCGCGGCCCTCGACAGCGGCGCGGCCGAACCCCCCGCCGTGGTCGTGGCCGTACACGGACCCACAGCGGGCGACGACCCCGCGGCCGGCGCGCACGACTCCGCGCGACAGGCCCTCACCCTGGCCACCGACTGGCTGCGCGACCCCCGCCACGCCGGCACCCGGCTGCTCGTGGTCACCGAAGGAGCCGTCGCCACCGGACCGGACGACACCGTCCCCGGCCTCGCCGACGCCACCGTCTGGGGCCTGCTGCGCTCCGCCCAGACCGAACACCCCGGCCGTTTCCTCCTCGCCGACCTCGACCCGGCGGCGCGCGACGAGTCCACCCCGGACGGACCCGACTCACCCACCGACATCGACACCGACACCGACACCGAACCCCAGGCCCCGGACGCCTCAGCCGACGCCCTGATCAGCGCCGTGACCGCGGCGGCCCGCACCGGCGAGACCCAGTTCGCCGTCCGGGCGGGCACCGTCACCGTGCCCCGCCTGGTGCGCGCCGACCACCCCGACGACGCCCCCCGGCCCGCCACCACCGGCGCCTGGGGCGACGGAA
>MUMD01000248.1 GCA_002155895.1 Streptomyces rochei | reverse complement strand
CATGACCGGCACCCTCTCCGAGACCGACATGCAGCGCATCGCCGCCTCCGGCGCCGCGCCGCTCCCCGTCGAACGCGGACTCACCCTCTTCGACACGGCCACCGGCTCCGACGAACCCCTCGTCGTCGCCGTCGGAGCCACCTCCGGCGACAGCAGGATGCCCGGCGAGGTCCCGCCGCTGCTGCGCAATCTGGTACGCGGCACCCGCCGCACCGCCGCGACCGCCGGCGGGGGCGCGAGCACCGCTGCCGCCCTCGCCCGCCGCCTCCTGGACATGCCGGCGGACGAACGGGTCCGCCACACCGTAGAACTGGTGCGGGCCGAGGCCGCCGCCGTACTCGGCCACTCCTCCGCCAAGGCCGTCGAACCTGGACGGGAGTTCCGCGAGCTGGGCGTCGACTCGCTCACCGCGGTCGAACTGCGCAACCGCCTCACCACCGTCACCGGCCTGCGGCTCAGCGCCACCCTGGTCTTCGACTACCCCACCCCACACGGCCTCGCCGAGTACCTGGTGGGTGAACTCCTTGACGAGCACGGCGAGACCGGCACGCCCGTCGTGGCGCCCGACGTCGCCGAGGACCCGGTCGTCATCGTCGGCATGGCCTGCCGGATGCCCGGCGGCATCGCCACACCGGACGACCTGTGGCGGATGCTCGCCGACGGCGAGGACCGCATCACCGACTTCCCCACCGACCGCGGCTGGGACCTGAACGCCCTGTTCGGCGGCGGTCACGACAACCGCGGTGTCAGCGCCACCCGGCGCGGCGGCTTCCTGCAGGACGTCGGCGGCTTCGACGCCGGGTTCTTCGGGATCTCGCCGCGCGAGGCCCTGGCGATGGACCCGCAGCAGCGGCTCCTCCTGGAGACCTCCTGGGAGGCGTTCGAACGCGCCGGCATCGACCCGGCGGGCCTGCGGGGCAGCGCCACCGGCATCTTCGTGGGCACCACGGGCCAGGACTACGCCAACCTCGTCATGACCTCCCGTGAGGACGTCGAGGGGCACGCGAGCACCGGCCTTGCCACCAGTGTCATCTCCGGACGCGTCTCCTACGCCCTGGGCCTGGAGGGACCGGCACTCACCGTCGACACCGCCTGCTCCTCCTCGCTCGTCGCGCTCCACCTCGCCGCCCAGTCGCTGCGCAGCGGGGAAAGCTCCCTCGCCCTGGCCGGCGGCGTCACCATTCTCTCGACCCCGATGAACTTCTCCGGGTTCACCCGGCAGGGCGGCCTGGCCGGCGACGGTCTCTGCAAGGCGTTCGCGGACGCGGCCGACGGAACCGGCTGGTCCGAGGGCGTCGGCCTGCTCGTCCTGGAGCGTCTTTCGGACGCCCGCCGCAACGGCCACGAGGTACTGGCCGTCCTGCGCGGCTCGGCCATCAACCAGGACGGTGCCTCCAACGGTCTGACGGCGCCCAACGGGCCGTCCCAGCAGCGTGTCATCCGCCAGGCACTGGCCGGCGCAGGGCTCACCGCCGTCGACGTGGACGCGGTCGAGGCGCACGGCACGGGTACCACCCTGGGCGACCCCATCGAGGCGCAGGCCCTGCTCGCCACCTACGGCAAGGACCGTGACCCCGAGCGTCCGCTGCTGCTGGGCTCCATCAAGTCGAACATCGGGCACACCCAGGCCGCCGCGGGCGTCGCGGGCGTCATCAAGATGGTGCTCGCCATGCGCCACGGCGTCCTGCCCAAGTCCCTGCACATCGACCGGCCGTCCACGCACGTCGACTGGGAGGCCGGGGCGGTCCGGCTGCTCACCGAGGAGACCCCGTGGCCGGAGACCGGGCGTCCCTGGCGTGCGGGTGTCTCCTCCTTCGGCCTCAGCGGCACCAACGCCCATGTGATCCTCGAGCAGCCGGAGCCGGCCACCGCCGAGCCGGAGGCCCTTACGGACCCGGACGAGCCCGCGGTCGTCCCGGCCGTCGTGCCGTGGCCCGTCTCCGCCCGCACCGAAGAGGCCCTGCCCGGACAACTGGACCGGATCACCGCGCACGACGCCTCCCCGCTGGACCTGGGCTTCTCCCTGGCCACCGGGCGCTCCTCCTTCGAGCACCGCGCGGTTCTGCTGGCCTCCGTCGACGGTGTGGGGGAGCCGGTGGAGGTGGCCCGGGGGCGGGCCGTGGAGCGTTCGCTCGCGGTGCTGTTCTCCGGTCAGGGGACGCAGCGGGTGGGGATGGGGCGTGAGCTGTATGCCCGTTTCCCGGTGTTCGCGCGGGCGCTCGACGAGGTGCTGTCGTTGCTGGACCCGCAGCTCGATCGGCCTTTGCGCGAGGTGCTGTTCGCGGAGGAGGGCAGCGAGGAGGCGGCGCTGCTCGACACCACCGGGTACACGCAGCCCGCCCTGTTCGCGGTCGAGGTCGCCCTTTACCGCCTGGTCGAGTCGTGGGGCGTGGTCCCCGAGTTCGTCGCGGGGCACTCGGTCGGTGAGATCGCTGCCGCGTTTGTGGCGGGGGTGTTCTCGCTGGAGGACGCGTGCACGCTGGTGGCGGCGCGGGCCCGGTTGATGCAGGAGCTGCCGGCGGGTGGCGCGATGGTGGCGGTGCAGGCGACCGAGACGGAGGTCGTCGACCGCCTCACCGGTGGTCTGTCCGTGGCAGCGGTCAACGGCCCGGAGTCCGTGGTCGTAGCTGGCGCCGAGGCCGAGGTGTCTGCGCTGGCAGACGAGTTCGCCGCCGAGGGGCGCAAGACGCAGCGTCTGTCGGTCAGTCACGCCTTCCACTCGGCCCTCATGGAGCCGATGCTCGCGGAGTTCCGCCGCGTCGCCGAGACTCTGGCGTACGCCGAACCGCGCATCCCGGTCGTCTCCAACGTCACGGGTACGGTGGCCGAGCCGGGCCGGCTGACCACTCCCGCCTATTGGGTGGACCACGTCCGCGCGACCGTCCGTTTCGCCGACGGAGTACGTGCCCTCGCCGATGCCGGTGCGGACGTCTTCCTGGAGATCGGCCCCGGCGGCGTCCTGGCCGCCCTCGCCCAGCAGAGCATCGACGCCGCCGCCGGAGCAGTGGTCGTCCCCGCGTTGCGCAAGGACCGCGACGAGGAGTCCGCGCTGCTCACCGCGCTGGCCCGACTCCACGTGGTCGGCACGGACATCGACTGGGCCCGCTGCTTCGAGGGGACCGCTGCGCGCCGCGTCGCGCTGCCGACGTACGCCTTCCACCACGAGCGCTACTGGCCGCGCCCGGCCACGCACACCGGTGATGTCACCGGCGCCGGGCTCCGCCCCGCCGAGCACCCGCTGCTCGGTGCCGCCACCGCCCTCGCCGCTTCCGAGGGGGTCCTGTTCACCGGGCGCCTCTCCCTCTCCACCCACCCCTGGCTCGCCGACCACACCGTCGGCGGCGGCATGGTGCTGTTCCCCGCCACCGGCTTCCTGGAACTGGCCGTCCGCGCCGGGGACGAGGTCGGCTGCGACCGGGTCGAGGAGTTCACCCTCGCCACGCCGCTCCTGCTGCCCGACGACGACGACGCCGTCGTCGTACAGGTGTGGGTCGGCGCCCCTGACGAGGGCGGCTCCCGGAGGGTCAGCCTGTACTCCCGGCCGGCCGACGTCCCCGAGGAGACCTGGACCGAGCACGCCTCCGGCGTCCTGACCACCGGCGCCGCCGTCCTGCCCCTGGACACCTCGGTGTGGCCGCCGGAGGGCGCCGTCGCCGTCGACCTGGAAGGCTTCTACGACCGCACCGAGTACGGTCCCGTCTTCCGCACCATCCGCGCCGTCTGGACCCGTGACGAGGAGGCCTTCGTCGAGGCGACGCTGCCGTCCCAGGCAGACGACGCCGGCTACTACGGCATGCACCCGGCGCTGCTCGACGCCGCCGTCCAGTCCGTCGGCTTCGCCGGCCTGGACGACGAGCACAAGTTGCTGCCGTTCCTGTGGGCAGGGGTGTCGCTGCACGCGGGCGGCGCCTCCGTGGTCCGCTTCCGGGTCGCGCGTACCGCCGAGGACACGGTGTCCATCGCCGCCGTCGATGTCGAGGGCGCGCCCGTCCTGTCGGCCGAGTCGCTGGTGCTCCGCGTGCCTGCGGGGACGCAGGCCCCCGCCACCCGCCGTCCGGAGCTTGACTCGCTGCTCCGTCTGGTGTGGTCGCCGTTGCCGGAAGCCCCGGGTGCCCCGGGGACCGCGGAGGCCCTGAGGTCCGGAGACGCCACCCCTTCCTTCCGGTACGCCACCGTCGCCGCACCGGGCGAGGACGGCGCCGCAGCCGCCCTGAGCGGGCTCACCGGCGACGAAGACCTCGTCTGCGTACCGTTCCTCGGTGACACCGGCGACGGGACCGAGGGCCGTGACGTGCCCCTCGCCACCCACACGCTCACCGCACGCGCCCTCGGCCTGGTGCAGGAGTGGCTCGCCCAGGAGCACTTCGCCGACTGCCGGCTGGTGTTCGTCACCCGCCGTGCCGTCCAGGCCGGCCCCGAGGACCGGGTCGAGGACCTGCCCGCCGCCGCCGTCTGGGGTCTGGTCCGCGCCGCGCACTCCGAGAACCCGGGCCGATTCGCCCTGGTCGACCTGGACGAGGCCACTCCCGTCGAGGACGTCCTGGCGCAGCTGCCCGCGCCGCTCGCGGACGGCGACGCCCAGTTCGCGGTCCGGGACGGCGCGGTGCTGGTGGCGCGGCTGGACCGTGTGGTCGCGGGTCCCGGCCTGCTGCCGCCCGCCGAGGGCCCGTGGCGCCTGGACACCACCGCCCCGGGCAACCTGGACGCGCTGACACTGCGCGCCTGCCCTGAGGTGCTGGAGGCGCCGGTGGGCCGGCAGGTCCGCCTGGAGGTGCGGGCCGCGGGTCTGAACTTCCGCGACGTGCTGAACGCGCTCGGCATGTATCCCGGCGAGGCCGGACTCCTCGGCGCCGAGGCGACCGGTGTCGTGACTGCCGTGGGTCCCGAGGTGACCGGTCTTTCGGTCGGCGACCGGGTGATGGGCATGGTGCCCGGCGGCCTCGCCACCGATGCGCTGATCGACGAACGGTTCCTCGCCCGCGTCCCCGAGGGCTGGAGCGACGAGGAGGCGGCCTCGACGCCGCTCGTCTTCCTCACCGCGCTCTACGGACTCACCGAACTCGCCGGTCTGTCGGTGGGGGAGCGGGTGCTGATCCA
>MUMD01000247.1 GCA_002155895.1 Streptomyces rochei | reverse complement strand
GTCGCACCCCGCGTGAGCGACGGTCGGTCCCCGGCGTCCGCGGACCGCAGGGCCCTCGCCGTCCGGCACGCCCTGCGGGTGACGGCGCTCCACCGGGACGTGATGGCCGGCCAGGCGCACCTGCACGCACGGTTCCTGCGGCTCACCGAACAGTCCCTCGCCGCCCTGGGCCGTGCGGCACCGCCGACGGCCGCCGACCCCCAGCAGCGGCCGGGCGTACCGCGTACCCGGACCAGCGGGCCGCCGCCGGTCGCCCCCGCCGAACCGGGCCGGTCACTGCCCGTCGTCCGGCCCGGACCCACGTTCGACAGGGCCCAGTTGGAACACCTCGCGTCCGGACGCGTCTCCGACCTCTTCGGGCCCGTGTTCGCCCCGCAGGACGCCTACGCGGTGCAGACGCGGATGCCGGAACCGCCGATGCTGCTGGCCGACCGGGTCACCGGTATCGACGCCGAACCGGCGGCGCTCCTCGCACCCGGACCGGCGAACCGGCAGGGCACGATCTGGACGGAGACCGACGTCACCCTCGACAGCTGGTACCTCGACGCCACCGGGCGGATGCCCTGCGGCCTGATGGTGGAGGCCGGCCAGGCGGACCTCCTGCTGATCAGCTGGCTCGGCATCGACCTGCTGAACCGGGGCGAGCGAGCCTACCGGCTGCTCGGCTGCGAACTGACGTACCACGGAAGCCCTCCCCGCGCGGGAGAGACCCTGAGCTACGAGATCCACATCGACGGACACGCCGAGCACGACGGTGTCCGGCTCTTCTTCTTCCACTACGACTGCCATGTCGACGGAGAGCTGCGCCTCAGCGTCCGCAAGGCCCAAGCGGGGTTCTTCACCCGGGACGAACTCGCCCGGAGCGCCGGAGTGCAGGGCGACCCGGCCGCCGACCCACCCGGCCCCGACCTCCCCACCGACCCTCCCGCGGTCCGGTGCACGTACGGCTCCTTCGACGCGGATCGGGTGCGGGCCTTCTCCGAGGGGCGTCCCGCGGACTGCTTCGGGCCCGGGTGGGAGCGGGCCGCGGCCCACGTACGGTCACCGCGCATCGACAGCGGCCGGCTGCGCCTGCTGCGCGAGGTCACCGCGTTCGACCCGGCCGGCGGGCCCTGGGGCCGCGGCTACCTCCGCGCCGAGACGCCCGTCGCGCCCGACGACTGGTTCTTCGACGGGCACTTCAAGAACGACCCCTGTATGCCGGGGACCCTGATGCTCCAGGGCGGGATGCAGGCGATGGCCTTCTACCTCGCCGCCATGGGCTTCACCGTCGACCGGGACGGATGGCGCTTCGAGCCGGTCGACGGCGCCCCCAGCACGGCCGAGTGCCGGGGCCAGGCCACTCCGCGCAGCCGACGGATCGTGTACGAGGTCTTCGTACGCGGAGTGTCGGCCGGCCCCGTGCCCACCCTGTACGCCGACGTGCTGGGCACCGTCGACGGGTGCCGGGCCTTCCACGGCCGGCACGTGGGGCTCCGGCTGGTGCCGGACTGGCCCTTGACGCACTGGCGCCAACTCGGCCCGGCCGCCCGGCAGACCAGCGGTACCCCGGTTCCTCTCGCCTCGCTCGGCGGCCTGGTGGGGCACCGGGAGCCCTCGGCGACCGCGGTGGTGGACGGTTTCGCCTTCGACTACGCCTCGCTGCTCGCCTGCGCCTGGGGCAGGCCCAGTGAGGCGTTCGGCCCGGCCTACGCACGCTTCGACGGGACACGCCGCAGCGCACGTCTTCCGGGGCCTCCGTACCACTTCATGAGCCGGATCGTGGAGGTGGAGGGACCGCCGAACGGGATGGCGGAGGGCAGCCGCGTCGTCGCCGAGTACGACGTCCCCGACCGTGCCTGGTACTTCGAGCAGAACGACGGCCGGACCATGCCGTTCGCCGTCCTCATGGAGATCGCCCTCCAGCCGTGCGGTTGGCTCGCCACCTATGTGGGCAGCGCCCTCACCAGCGACATCGACCTGCTGTTCCGCAACCTGGACGGCTCAGGGACCGTCCTCGGGGCCGTCACCGACGCCACCGCGACCGTGCGTACCCATGCCGAGCTGACCCGGGTCTCGCGCGGCGGCGACATGATCGTCGAGTCGTTCACGGTCCGCTGCTTCGCCGGCACCCGACTCGTCTTCGACCTGTCCACGGTCTTCGGGTTCTTCCCGCGCTCGGCCTTCGAACAGCAGACGGGCATCCCGGTCTCCACCGACGACCGCGCCGCGCTCACCGCGCCGTGCGACCGCACGGTGGACCTCACGACGCGTCCGGCAGCCCTCTTCGACGGCCCGGCGCGTCTGCCGGGGCCGATGCTGCTGATGATCGACAGGGTCACCGGCTACTGGCCGGACGCGGGCCGCGCCGGTCTCGGCCGGCTGCGGTCGGAGAAGGACGTGGACGCCGGGGAGTGGTTCTTCAAGGCGCACTTCTTCCAGGACCCGGTGCAGCCGGGATCACTCGGCATCGAAGCCATGTGCCAGCTCCTGCGGTACTACATGATCGAACGGGGACTCACCGGCGGAATCCCGTCTCCCCGGTTCGAGCCGGTGATGGCGGGCCGGGAAGTGACCTGGAAGTACCGGGGGCAGATCACCCCGGAAACCCGGCTGATCACCGTGGACATGGAAATCACGGCGGTCGGCGAGGACGCCACCGGTCGCTGGGCCGTCGCCGAGGCGACCCTGTGGGGCGACGACACCTGCGTGTACCGGGCCCGAGGGATCGGGGTGCGCGTCCTGTGAGCGAGCCGCGCGGGGCGGGCCCCTGAGCCCCTGGGAGATATGCCGGGTGCCTCGGTGTTGCGACCCGTTTCGTCCGCGCGGGACGGGCGGAAAGACTCGCAAATTCCTTAGCCTCGCCCGTGCTTGCATGGCTGCGACGAGGACGGCTCGTGCAGGGGGTGTCGACCGGTCCGCCCCACGGGCGCGGATTTCCGCCCGACCGCGTCCTCACCGTGGCGGTGGAAAGAGGGAACATGACCAAGCGCGCACTCATCACCGGAATCACCGGACAGGACGGGTCGTACCTGGCGGAGCACCTCCTCGGCCTGGGCTACCAGGTGTGGGGGCTCTGCCGGGGTCAGGCCAACCCACGCAAGGACCGGATCGCCAAGCTGATCCCCGAGCTGTCCTTCGTGGACGGCGACCTCATGGACCAGGGCAGCCTGGTGTCGGCCGTGGACCTGGTCCAGCCCGACGAGGTCTACAACCTGGGAGCCATCTCGTTCGTCCCCATGTCCTGGCAGCAGCCCGAGCTGGTCACCGAGGTGAACGGCCTCGGTGTGCTGCGGATGCTGGAGGCCGTGCGGATGGTGTCGGGCCTGAGCAAGTCCTCCGGGGGCGCGAGCCGCGGCCAGATCCGCTTCTACCAGGCGTCGTCCTCCGAGATGTTCGGCAAGGTGGCGGAGAGCCCGCAGCGGGAGACCACCTTCCTGCACCCGCGCAGCCCGTACGGGGTCGCCAAGACGTTCGGCCACTACATCACGCGCAACTACCGGGAGTCGTACGGGATGTACGGCGTCTCGGGCATCCTGTTCAACCACGAGTCGCCGCGACGCGGGGCCGAGTTCGTGACCCGCAAGATCTCCCTGGCGGTCGCGCAGATCAAGCTGGGACTGCTGGACAAGCTCAGCCTCGGCAACCTCGACGCCGAGCGCGACTGGGGCTTCGCCGGCGACTACGTCCGCGCCATGCACCTGATGCTCCAGCAGGAGGAGCCCGGGGACTACGTGGTGGGCACCGGCACCATGCACAAGGTCAGCGACGCGGCACGCATCGCCTTCGAGCACGTCGGCCTCGACTGGCGGGACCACGTGGTCGTCGACCCCGGACTCGTCCGCCCCGCCGAGGTGGAGACTCTCTGCGCGGACTCCGGCAACGCCCGCCGGGAGCTGGGCTGGAAGCCCGAGGTCGACTTCGAGGAACTGATGCGCATGATGGTCGAGTCCGACCTGCGCCAGGCATCCCGGGAGCGGGACTACAGCCGTCTGCTCGCCACCGGAGCCTCCGGTCCCTCCGGACTCCTGGGCAACTGGTAGACCCGGCGACGGGTCCCTGCCCTCCCGTCGGCGGTCCCTGCCGTCCCCGCGGCCGAGCGTCGACAGCCGCCCTCACACACTAGGGATTTCCAGAGCGGGCGCCGTCGCAGACTGTGCCCATGGTCAGCGGAACAGTGTGCTCGGCACGCGCACGGGGCGTGTGCCGCGGAGGAACGGTCCGGGCCCTGCCCGTCCCGCCGCGCGCCGGGGGACCGTCACCGGGGTGCCCCGCGCGACGTGACATCCGACCCGCCCTCGCGGGCGCGTGAGACACCGAGCCGGGCGGACCGCCGCGGCGGTCGTGTCCCCGGTCGCCCTCCCACCCTCGGGCACGCCCGACCCCCCGGCGCCGTACGGCCGCCCGGGACGTCCGCCGTCCACGTCGGACCGCCAGCCGTCCGCCGGTCTTCTTCCAGATGGGTTGCGTTGAAATGGACAAGGAACAGAAGCTCCGGGACTACCTCCGCCGGGCCAGCGCCGACCTGAAGCGCTCGCGGGAGCGGGTGGGCGAGCTGGAGGCGGCGGCCACCGAGCCCATCGCGATCGTCGGGATGAGCTGCCGCTACCCGGGTGGCGTCAGCAGCCCCGAGGACCTGTGGCGGATGCTGGAGGCCGGTGAGGACGGCATCACCGGCATGCCCGCCGACCGCGGCTGGGAGACCGCCCTCGGCGACGGGCCGGCGGACTTCGCGGGCGGCTTCCTGCACGACGCGCCCGCCTTCGACCCGGACTTCTTCGGCATCTCGCCCCGCGAGGCGCTGTCCATGGACCCGCAGCAGCGGCTCCTGCTCGAAACCGGCTGGGAGGCGTTCGAACGGGCCGGCATAGACCCCGCTGGGGTGCGCGGCAGCCGTACCGGCATGTTCGTCGGCGCCATGCCGCAGGACTACCGCGTGGGCCCCGACGACGACGTGCAGGGCTTCCAGCTCACCGGAAACGCCACCAGCATCCTGTCCGGCCGCCTCTCCTACTTCTTCGGCGCCGTCGGACCCGCCGTGACCGTCGACACCGCCTGCTCCTCCTCACTGGTGGCGGTGCACCTGGCGGCTCAGTCGCTGCGCGCGGGGGAGTGCACCCTCGCCCTGGCGGCCGGCGTCACCGTGATGGCGAGCCCCACCACCTTCGTCGAGTTCGCCCGGCAGGGCGGCCTGGCCGGCGACGGCCGCTGCAAGTCCTTCGCCGACGCCGCCGACGGCACCGGCTGGTCCGAGGGCGTCGGCGTGCTCGTCCTCGAACGGCTCTCCGAGGCCCGCCGCAACGGCCACCACGTCCTCGCCGTGGTCCGCGGCTCCGCCGTCAACCAGGACGGCGCCTCCAACGGCCTCACCGCCCCCAACGGCCCCTCCCAGCGGCGCGTCATCGAATCCGCCCTGGTCAACGCCCGGCTGACCGCCGCCGACGTCGACGTGGTCGAGGCCCACGGCACCGGCACCGTCCTCGGCGACCCCGTCGAGGCACAGGCCCTGCTCGCCACCTACGGCCAGGGACGCGATCCCGAACGCCCGCTGCTGCTGGGGTCGGTGAAGTCCAACATCAGCCACACCCAGGCCGCCGCCGGCATCGCCGGCATCATCAAGACGGTCATGGCGATGCGCCACGACCTGCTGCCCCGCACCCTGCACGTGGACCGGCCCTCCAGCCACGTCGACTGGACCGAGGGCGCCGTCCGGCTGCTCACCGAACCGGTCCCCTGGCCGCGCCGCGACGGCACACCCCGCCGGGCGGGCATCTCCTCCTTCGGCCTGTCCGGCACCAACGCGCACACCATCATCGAGGAGGCCCCGGCCGAGCGGTCCGCCGGCGCCGACGACGAGGGCGAGTCCGCTCCCGTCGTGGAGGCCGGCCCACTGCCCTGGCTGCTGTCCGGCCGCACCCCCGAGGCACTGCGCGCCCAGGCCGCCCGGCTCCTCGACCACCTGGCCGCCCGGCCGGGACTGCGCGCCCTGGACGTGTCCCACGCCCTGGCCACCACCCGCTCCGCCTTCGAGCACCGGGCGGCGTTCACCGCCACCGACCGGGACACCGCCGTCGCCGCCCTCACCGCGCTGGCCGCGGGGGAGGACGCCCCCGGCCTGCGCACCCACCAGCCGCGCGGCCGTACCAAACTCGCCGTGCTCTTCTCCGGCCAGGGCTCCCAGCGACCGGGCATGGGACGTGACCTGTACGCCCGCTTCCCGGCCTTCGCCCGCGCCCTCGACGAGGTGCTGGGCCACCTCGACGCCGGCCTCGACCGCCCGCTGCGCCCCCTGATGTTCGCCGAGGAGGGCAGCGCCGAGGCGGCCCTGCTCGATCGCACCGCGTACGCGCAGCCCGCCCTGTTCGCCCTCGAAGTGGCCCTCTACCGGCTCGTCGAGTCCTTCGGCGTCACCCCGGACCACCTCGCCGGGCACTCCGTCGGGGAGATCACCGCCGCCCACGTGGCCGGGGTGTTCTCCCTGGAGGACGCCTGCACCCTGGTCCTCGCGCGCGGCCGGCTCATGCAGGCGCTGCCCGAGGGCGGCGCCATGGCCTCCCTGGAGGCCACCGAGAACGAGGTCGCGCCGCTCCTGGCCGCGCACCCCGGACAGGTCTCCGTCGCCGCCGTCAACGGTCCCCGGGCCGTGGTCGTCGCCGGTGAGCGCGGTGCGGTCGAGGACGTCAGCTCACGCGTCGCCGCCCTGGGACGCCGCACCCGCCGGCTGCGGGTCTCGCACGCCTTCCACTCGCCGCTCATGGAGCCCATGCTGGAGGAGTTCCGGACGGTCGTCGCCGGACTCTCCCCGCAGGCCCCCACCATCCCGGTCGTCACCCACCTGACCGGCGCGCCCGCCACCCTGGAGCAGCTGACCTCCGCCGACCACTGGACCGACCACGTCCGGGAGGCGGTGCGCTTCGCCGACGGTGTCTCCTGGCTCGCCGGCCACGGCACCGGCCTGTTCCTCGAACTCGGCCCCGACGCCACGCTCGCCGCCCTCACCCGCACCGTCCTGGACGACCAGGGACACGACCGGGCCGCCGTGCTGCCGGCGCTGCGCAAGGACCGCCCCGAGGCCGCCGCGCTCACCGAGGCCGTCACCGGTCTGTATCTGCGGGGCACCCCCGTGCGCTGGAAGGGCTGGTTCGAGGGGACCGGCGCCGCCCGCGCCGACCTGCCCACCTACGCCTTCCAGCACCGCCGCTTCTGGCCCAAGGGAGTCGCCGGACTCCCCGGCGACCTGCGGTCCGCGGGACTCGGCGCCGCCCACCACCCGCTGCTCGCCGCCGCCGTCACCCTCGCCAACTCCGACGGCCTGCTCCTCACCGGCCGTCTGTCGGCGCGCACCCACCCCTGGCTCGCCGACCACGCCGTGCGCGGCACCGTGCTGCTGGCCGGCACCGCGTTCCTGGAACTGGCCGTGCGCGCCGGCGACGAGGTCGGCTGCGAGCGGGTCGAGGACCTCACGCTGGCCGCGCCGCTCGCCCTGCCCGAGGACGGCGGGGTCCAGCTCCAGGTGTGGATCGGCAGCCCCGACGAGACCGGCCGCCGCCCCCTGAGCCTGTACTCCCGCCCCGACGGCGAGGAGGACCGGCCCTGGACACGGCACGCCGAGGGCACCCTCGCCCCCGGCGCCCACGCCGCGCCGGAGACGGAGGAGTTCGACGCCGCCGTCTGGCCGCCCGCCGGTGCCGAGCCCGTCGCGCTCGACGGCTTCTACGACGGTCTGGCCGACGCCGGGTTCTCCTACGGCCCCGCGTTCCGCGGTCTGCGCGCCGTCTGGCGGCGCGGCGAGGAGACCTTCGCCGAGGTCGCCCTCGACGCCGGACCGGCCGGCGACGCCCCCTCCTTCGGCCTCCACCCCGCGCTGCTCGACGCCGCCCTGCACGCCACCGCGCTCGCGCCGCTGGGCGAGGACGCCCGCGGCGGGCTGCCCTTCGCCTGGCAGGACGTGACCCTGCACGCGAGCGGCGCCGCCGAGGCCAGGGTCCGCATCACTCCGGCCGGTGACGACGCCGTCGCCGTGGCCCTGGCCGACACCACCGGCGCGCCCGTCGCCTCGGTCGGCTCCCTGGTGCTGCGCTCCGCGCCCGACGCCCGGGGAGCCGCCGCCTCCGCCCTGGAACGCGACGCCCTGTTCGCCCTGGACTGGGTACGGCTGCCCGGCCCCGCGGGGGAACCCCTCGCCGATACCGTCGGCCTGCTCGGCGCCGACCCGTACCACCTGGGCGACGCGCTGGCGGCCGCCGGGACGCCGGTCGACGTCCTCACCGGGGACGATCACGCCCTCGGCGCCGGCACGCCCGAGCTGGTGCTCGCCTGCGTCACGGGCTCCGGCGACGACGTCCCGGCCGCGGTGCACACGCTCACCGCCCATGTCCTCACCCGGCTCCAGGAATGGCTCGCCGCCGACACCCCGCGCGGCTCCCGCCTGGTGTTCGTCACCCGGGGCGCGGTCCCCGCGGGCGGCGACGGCGTCACCGACCCCGCCGCCGCGGCCGTCTGGGGCCTGGTGCGCGCCGCCCAGACCGAACACCCCGGCCGCTTCGGCCTGCTCGACCTCGACCCCGCCGCCGCCGTGGGCGACGCGCCCGCCGCCCTCGCCGCCGCCCTGTCCGCCGACGAACCGCAGACCGCCCTCCGCGACGGCACGGTGCTCGGCGCCCGCCTCACCCGTGTCCGCCCCGGCGACCGTGACACCGCCGCACCCTGGGACCCCGAGGGCACCGTCGTCGTCACCGGCGGCACCGGCGGCCTGGGCGCCGTACTCGCTCGCCACCTGGTCGCCGAACACGGCGTACGGCACCTGCTGCTCGCCGGACGCCGCGGTCCCGACGCCCCCGGCGCCGCCGAACTCCGCGCCGAACTCCGGGAGTCCGGGGCCGAGGCGACCGTCGTGGCCTGCGACGTGAGCGACCCGGAAGAGGTGCGGCGGCTGTTCGCCTCCGTGCCCGCCGACCACCCCGTCACCGGCGTCGTGCACACCGCGGGCACCCTCGACGACGGCCTCGTGGAATCCCTCACCGAGGAGCGCCTGACCGCCGTCCTGCGCCCCAAGGCGGACGCCGTGTGGCATCTGCACCAGGCCACGCGCGACCTGGACCTCGCCGCGTTCGTGGTGTTCTCCTCCCTCGCCGGCACCACCGGCGCCCCCGCCCAGGCCAACTACGCGGCGGGCAACGCCTTCCTGGACGCCGTGGCCCGCCTGCGCCGGGACGCGGGCCTGCCCGGGCTCTCCCTGGCCTGGGGTCCCTGGGCGCCCACCGGCGGCATGACGGGGGAGCTGTCCGAGCAGGACCTGGAGCGCATGTCCCGCTCCGGCACGCCCCCGCTCACCACCGAGCAGGGCCTCGCCCTCTTCGACGCCGCCCTCACCGTGCCCCGCGCCGCCGTCGCCCCCGCCCGTCTGGACCTCGCCGTCCTGCGCGGTCACGGCGAGGTGCCGCCCCTGCTGCGCGGCCTGATCCGCACCCGGACCCGCCGCACCGTGCGCACCGGCTCCGAGGCGGCCCTCAGCCTGGCCCAGCGCCTGTCCCGGCTCGACGAAGAGTCCCGCGCCGAGGCCGTCGTCGACCTGGTCCGCACCCAGACGGCCACCGTCCTCGGTCACCCCTCCGCACACGACATCGACCCCGAACGGCCCTTCCAGGAACTGGGCTTCGACTCGCTGACCGCCGTCGAACTGCGCAACCGGCTGGCCGCGGCCACGGGCCTGCGCACCTCCGCGACCGTCACCTTCGACTACCCGACCGTCGCCGCCCTCGCCGGCCACCTGCTGCGGGAACTCACCGACACCACGCCCGAGACCGCCGCGCCCGACGCCGGCACGCCCACCCGCGCCACCGCCGACGACCCGATCGTCGTCGTCGGCATGAGCTGCCGCTACCCCGGCGGCGTCACCTCCCCCGACGACCTGTGGCGCCTGGTCGCCGAGGGCACCGACGCCATCGGCGGACTGCCCGTCAACCGCGGCTGGGACCTCGACCACCTCTACCACCCCGACCCGGACCACCCCGGCACCTCCTACGCCCGTCACGGCGGCTTCCTGCACGACGCGGGCGAGTTCGACGCCGGCTTCTTCGGCATGAGCCCGCGCGAGGCGCTCGCCACCGACTCCCAGCAGCGTCTGCTGCTGGAGGCCTCCTGGACGGCCGTCGAGCACGCCGGGATCGACCCCGTCTCCCTGCGCGGCAGCCGGACCGGCGTCTTCGCCGGCGTCATGTACAGCGACTACTCGGCGACACTCGCCGACGAGCGCTTCGAGGGCCACCAGGGCAGCGGCACCGCCCCGAGCATCGCCTCCGGCCGCGTCTCCTACGCCCTGGGCCTGGAGGGCCCGGCGGTCACCGTCGACACCGCCTGCTCCTCCTCCCTGGTCGCGATGCACTTCGCGATGCAGGCGCTGCGCGCGGGGGAGTGCTCGCTGGCCCTGGCCGGCGGCGTCACCGTGATGTCCACCCCGACCTCCCTGATCGAGTTCTCCCGCCAGCGCGGCCTGTCGCCCGACGGCCGCTGCAAGGCCTTCTCCGACGAGGCCGACGGCGTGGGCTGGTCCGAGGGCGTCGGCGTGCTGGTCCTGGAGCGGCTGTCCGACGCCCGCCGCAACGGCCACCGCGTCCTCGCCGTCGTCCGGGGCTCCGCTGTCAACCAGGACGGCGCCTCCAACGGACTGACCGCCCCGAACGGGCCGTCCCAGCAGCGGGTCATCCGCCAGGCCCTGTCCGCCGCCGGCCTGACCACCGCCGACGTGGACGCGGTCGAGGGCCACGGCACCGGCACCCCGCTCGGCGACCCCATCGAGGCGCAGGCCCTGCTCGCCACCTACGGCCAGGACCGCGACCCCGAACGGCCCCTGCTGCTCGGCTCCGTGAAGTCCAACCTCGGCCACACCCAGGCCGCAGCCGGTGTCGCCGGCGTCATCAAGATGATCCAGGCGATGCGCCACGGCGAGCTGCCGCGCACCCTGCACGCCGGCGCACCCTCCCGGCACGTCGACTGGGAATCGGGCGCGGTCGCCCTCGTCCACGAGCACACCCCCTGGCCCGAGACCGGCCGCCCGCGCCGTGCCGCCGTCTCCTCCTTCGGCATCAGCGGCACCAACGCCCACGTCGTCCTCGAACAGGGCGAGCCCGCGAAGGCCCCGGAGACCCTCGATGCCGGCGACACCGCCGGCGCGGCCGTCCTGCCCTGGACCCTGTCCGGCCGCACCCGCCCCGCGCTGCGCGCCCAGGCCGCC
>MUMD01000246.1 GCA_002155895.1 Streptomyces rochei | reverse complement strand
ACCGGCTGGACCCAGCCCGCCCTGTTCGCGCTGGAGACCGCCCTCTACCGGCTCGTCCGCTCCTGGGGCGTGCGCCCCGGCGTGCTGCTCGGTCACTCCATCGGCGGGATCAGCGCCGCCCACGCCGCGGGCGTCCTCTCCCTGGACGACGCCTGCGCCCTGGTCGCCGCCCGCGCCCGCCTCATGCAGGCCCTGCCCGAGGGCGGCGCCATGTGGTCCCTCCAGGCGTCCGAGGAGGAGGTGCTGCCGCTCCTGGCGGGCCTGGAGGACCGCGTCTCCCTGGCCGCCGTCAACGGGCCCTCGGCCGTCGTCGTCTCCGGCGACGAGGAGCCCGCCGGACGCATCGCCGCACACTTCGCCGAACGGGGCCGCACCACCCGCCGCCTGCGGGTCAGCCACGCCTTCCACTCGCCCCGCACGGACGCCGTCCTGGACGCCTTCCGCGAGGTCGCCGAGGGCCTGACCTACCACCGGCCCACCGTGCCCGTCGTCTGCGACCTCACCGGCCGCCCGGCCGAGGGCGACGACCTGCGCACCGCCGCGTACTGGGTGCGGCACGCGCGGTCCACCGTCCGGTTCGCCGACGCGGTGCGCGCCGCCCACGAGGCGGGGGCCGCCACCTTCCTCGAGATCGGCCCCGGCGGCTCCCTGTGCGCCGCCGCCCAGGACACCCTCGGCGACGACTCCGACGCCGACGCCGTCCCGCTGCTGCGCACCGGCCGCCCGGAGGACGAGTCCGCCCTCACCGCCCTCGCCCGCCTGCACGTGCGCGGCGTCCGCGTCGACTGGGCCGCCGTCCACCGGGGCACCGGCGCCACCACCGTCGAACTGCCCACGTACGCCTTCCAGCACGAGACGTACTGGCCGGACACCACCGCGCCCACCGCCCGCCGCGGCGCCGCCGGAGCCACCGACCCGGCCGACGCCGCACTGTGGACCGCCGTCGAGTCCGGCGACGCCGCCGGGCTGGCCGGGCTGCTCGGCCTGCGCGACGAGGAGCACGCCTCCCTCTACGCGCTGCTGCCGTCCCTGTCGTCCTGGCGGCGCGCCCGCCAGGAACGTGCCGTCCTGGACGCCGCCCGCTAC
This sequence comes from Streptomyces rochei, assembly GCA_002155895.1. GTDB lineage: Bacteria > Actinomycetota > Actinomycetes > Streptomycetales > Streptomycetaceae > Streptomyces > Streptomyces rochei. The sequence continues at coordinate 3,198 of MUMD01000246.1, read as the reverse complement.
CGGGTCGCCTGGCACCCCGCCGGCACCGGGGGCGCCCCCGTCCTCGACGGCACCTGGCTCGCCGTCACCACGTCCCCCTCCCGCCCCGACGGGGACCCCGCTCCCGGCTCACCCGCCGACGAGGCCGCGGAGGTCCTCGACGCCCTGCGCGGCCACGGAGCCGTCGTCCGACGCCTCGTCCTGGACGAGACCCACCTCGACCGCGACCGCCTCGCCGAGACCCTGCGCGCCGCCGTCGAGACCGCGGCCGCCGACGGCGGTACGGGCGTCAGCGGCGTCCTCTCCCTGCTGCCGCTCGGCGACCCGGCCCACCCCGAAGACGGGTTGCCCACCGGCTTCGCCCTCGGCGTCGTCCTCGCCCAGGCCCTGGGCGACACCGGCGTCACCGCCCCGCTGTGGACGGTGACCCGCGGCGCCGTCACCACCGGCCCCGACGACCACCTGACCCACCCCGCCCGGGCCGCCGCCTGGGGCCTGGGCCGGGCAGCCGCCCTGGAGCGGCCCGAGCAGTGGAGCGGCCTGGTCGACCTGCCGCAGGTCCTCGACGCCCCGGCCGTCCAGCGCCTGGTGAGCGTCCTCGCCACCCACGAGGGCGAGGACCAGCTCGCCGTGCGCGCCGACGGCACCCTCGCCCGCCGCGTCGTACGCCACCCCGGCGACGACCTGCCCCGCGAGGACGAGTTCACGGCCTCCGGCACCGTCCTGATCACCGGCGGCACCGGCGGCCTCGGTGCCGAGACCGCCCGCTGGCTGGCCCGTTCCGGCGCCACCCACCTGATCCTCACCGGCCGCCGCGGCGGCGAAGCCCCCGGCGCCGTCGAACTCCGCGCCGAACTGGAGGAACTCGGCGCCCGGGTCACCCTCGTCGCCTGCGACGCCGCCGACCGCGGCGCGCTGGCCGCGGTGCTCGACGGCGTACCCGACGACGCGCCCCTCACCGGTGTGGTGCACGCGGCCGGCGTCGGCCAGTCCGCGCCGCTGGCCGCCACCCCGCTGGACGAGGTCGCCGCGACGATGGCCGCCAAGACCCTCGGCGCCGCCCACCTCGACGCCCTGCTCGGCGACCGCGACCTGGACTTCTTCGTCCTGGTCTCCTCCGTCGCCGGCGTGTGGGGCAGCGCGGGACAGAGCGCCTACGCCGCCGCCAACGCCTACCTCGACGCACTCGCCGAGAACCGCCGCTCCCGCGGCCTCACCGCCACCTCCGTCGCCTGGGGCCCCTGGGCCGAGGTCGGCATGGCCAGCGCCCACCGCTCGGTCTCCGAGGGCATCGAGCGCACCGGACTGCGGCTCCTGCGGCCGGACACCGCCATGACCGAGCTGCGCCGCGCCGTCGTACGCGGCGAGAGCGCCGTCACCGTCGCCGACGTCGACTGGGATCAGTACCACCCCGTCTTCACCGCCGCCCGCGCCGGCCGCCTGTTCGACGCGATCGACACCGTCGCCGCCCTGCGCGCCCCCGCCGCCCCGGGCGCCTCCGGCACGGCCGCCGAGCTGGCCGGCCGGCTCGTCGGCCTCACCGCCGAGGAGCAGGAGCGGCTGCTGCTCGACCTGGTGCGCTCCGAGGCCGCCGTCGTCCTCGGCCACACCTCGGCCGAGGGCGTGCCCGCCAAACGCGCCTTCCGGGACGCCGGCTTCGACTCGCTGACCGCGGTGGAACTGCGCAAGCGACTCGCCGCGCTCACCGGGCTCACCCTGCCCACCACCCTGGTCTTCGACTACCCCAACCCGGTCGCCCTCGCCCGCCACCTGCGCGGCGAACTCCTGGGCGGCGCCGAGTCCGCCGCCGCGCCCGCCACCGTCGGCGCCACCGACGAGCCCATCGCCATCATCGGCATGAGCTGCCGCTTCCCCGGCGGCGTCCGCTCCGCCGACGCCTTCTGGCGGCTGGTCGCCGACAGCACCGACGCCATCTCCGAGTTCCCCGGCAACCGCGGCTGGGACGCCGACGCCCTGTACGACCCCGACCCCGACCGGCCGGGCACCACGTACTCCACGCGGGGCGGCTTCCTGCACGACGCGGGCGAGTTCGACGCCGGCTTCTTCGGCATCTCGCCGCGCGAGGCCCTGGCGATGGACCCGCAGCAGCGCCTGCTCCTGGAGACCACCTGGGAGGCGTTCGAGCACGCCGGCATCGACCCCGCCTCGGTGCACTCCACTCCCACCGGCACCTTCATCGGCTCCACCTACCAGGACTACGGCGTCGGCATGGACGACGGCTCCGCGGGACACGTCGTCACCGGCTCCAGCCCCAGCGTCCTGTCCGGCCGCCTCGCCTACACCTTCGGCCTGGAAGGCCCGGCCGTCACCGTCGACACCGCCTGCTCCTCCTCCCTGGTCGCACTGCACCTGGCCTGCCAGTCGCTGCGCAACGGCGAGTCCACCCTCGCCCTGGCCGGCGGCGCCACCGTCATGACCAACCCGATGCCGTTCATCGCCTTCAGCCGGCAGCGGGCCCTCGCCCGGGACGGCCGCTGCAAGGCCTTCTCCGAGGGCGCCGACGGCATGACCCTCGCCGAGGGCATCGGCGTGCTCGTCCTGGAACGGCTCTCCGACGCCCGCCGCAACGGGCACGAGATCCTCGCCGTCGTCCGGGGCTCGGCCATCAACCAGGACGGCGCCTCCAACGGCCTGACCGCCCCCAACGGCCCCTCCCAGGTCCGCGTCATCCGCCAGGCCCTGCGCGCCGCCGGCCTGACCACGGCCGACATCGACGCCGTCGAGGCCCACGGCACCGGCACCGCCCTCGGCGACCCCATCGAGGCCCAGGCCCTGCTCGCCACCTACGGCCAGGACCGCGACCCCGAACACCCGCTGCTGCTCGGCTCGGTGAAGTCCAACATCGGCCACACCCAGTCCGCCGCGGGCGTCGCCGGCGTCATCAAGATGGTCCAGGCCATGCGCCACGGCGAGCTGCCGCGCACCCTGCACGCCGACGAACCCTCCAGCCACATCGACTGGTCCGGCGGCACCGTCCGCCTCATCACCGAGAACACCGGGTGGAGCCGGACCGACCGCCCCCTGCGCTGCGCCGTCTCCTCCTTCGGCATCAGCGGCACCAACGCGCACGCCGTCCTGGAACAGGCACCCCCGGCCCAGGAGCCCGCGACCGCCCCCGAACCCGCCCTGCCGGCGGCGGACAGGATCCAGGGCAGGGTGCCGCCCGCCGGCAGGGCGGGTTCGGGGGCGGTCGCGGGC
>MUMD01000245.1 GCA_002155895.1 Streptomyces rochei | reverse complement strand
CTAGCCGGCGGTCCGGGGGCCGGGCCCCCGGACCGCCGGCTAGCGCCCCGCCTCCTTGGAGACCAGGGCCACCGCCTCGTCCACGTCGTCCGTGACGTGGAAGAGGAGCAGGTCCTTCTCGGCCGCCTTGCCCTGGGCGACCAGGGTGTTCCGGAGCCAGTCGACCAGGCCGCCCCAGTAGGCGGAGCCGAACAGGACGATGGGGAAGCGGGTCACCTTCTGGGTCTGGACCAGGGTGAGGGCCTCGAAGAGTTCGTCGAGGGTGCCGAGGCCGCCGGGCAGGACCACGAAGCCCTGGGCGTACTTGACGAACATCATCTTGCGGACGAAGAAGTAACGGAAGTTCAGGCCGATGTCGACGTACGGGTTGAGCCCCTGCTCGAAGGGCAGCTCGATGCCGAGGCCGACCGATGTGCCCTTCGCCTCCAGGGCGCCCTTGTTCGCCGCCTCCATGGCGCCGGGGCCGCCGCCGGTGATGACAGCGAAGCCCGCCTCGACCAGGCCCCGGCCCAGCCGCACGCCGGCGTCGTACTCCGGCGAGTCCACGGGCGTACGGGCGGAGCCGAAGACGCTGATGGCGGGCGGGAGTTCGGCGAGCGTGCCGAAGCCCTCGATGAACTCCGACTGGATGCGCAGGACGCGCCACGGGTCGGTGTGGACCCAGTCGGTCGGAGCGCGCTCGTCCAGCAGGCGCTGGTCCGTGGTGCTCTTCTGGACCTGACCCCGCCGCCGGAGGACAGGGCCCAGGCGCTGCTCCTCCGGTGGCCGCTTCTTGCCCTCGGGGTTCCCGGTAGCCATGCGCGCTCCCTCCAGTTGCAGGTTCTTCCACCTCAGCGTAGATCTACGCGGGTTACGTACGAGGGACCTGAGCATGTCCGCCACGCGGCGGCGTAAACCCGGCGTGGATCAGGTCGTCAGCCAGGACCGCAGCCGCTCCTCACCCACGAGGATCTTCGCCACCTCGACCCGCTCGTCGCGCTTGTGCGCCAAGTGCGGGTTGCCGGGCCCGTAGTTGACCGCCGGGACGCCCAGCGCCGAGAAGCGGGACACGTCCGTCCAGCCGTACTTGGGCTGCGGGGTGCCGCCCACCGCCTCGGTGAAGGCGGCCGCGGCCGGGTGGGAGAGGCCGGGCAGGGCGGCGCCGCTGTGGTCGTCGACCACGAACTCCGTCACCCCGCAGTCCGCGAAGACCTCGCGCACATGGGCGAGGGCGTCCTCGGGGCTGCGGTCGGGGGCGTAGCGGAAGTTGACGGTGACGACGCACTCGTCGGGGATGACGTTGCCCGCGACCCCGCCCGTGATGCCGACCGCGTTCAGTCCCTCGCGGTACTCCAGGCCGTCGATCACCGGGTAGCGCGGCTCGTAGGCCGCCAGGCGCGCGAGGATCGGGGCGGCGGCGTGGATGGCGTTGGAGCCCATCCAGGAGCGGGCCGAGTGCGCGCGCTCGCCGGTCGTCTTCAGCAGCACCCGCAGCGTGCCCTGGCAGCCGCCCTCCACCTGGCCGTCGGAGGGTTCGAGGAGCACCGCGAAGTCGCCCTCCAGCCACTCGGGGTGCGCCTCGGCGACGTGCTTGAGGCCGTTCAGCTCGGCGGCGACCTCCTCGTTGTCGTAGAAGACGAAGGTGAGGTCGCGGTTGGGGGCCGGGACGGTGGCGGCGATGCGCAGCTGCACGGCGACGCCCGCCTTCATGTCACAGGTGCCGCAGCCCCACAGGACGCCGTCCTCGTCCAGCCGGGAGGGCACGTTGTCCGCGATCGGGACGGTGTCGATGTGACCGGCCAGGATCACGCGCTCCGGCCGCCCCAGGTCCGTACGGGCCACCACGTTGTTCCCGTACCGCTCGACCGACAGGTGCGGCAGGGCGCGCAGGGCGCTCTCGATCGCGTCCGCCAAGGGCTCCTCGGTGCCGCTCTCGGAGGGGAAGTCGACGAGCCGCGCGGTAAGCTCCGCGGCGTCCAGCGTGAGGTCAAGCGGGGTATCGGCCATGGCTCCGACCCTAACGCCCCTGCCCTTTCGGGCATTGCCCGTACCCGGCGTACACCACTGGCTACCCTCCAGTACCTTGTACGCGTGCTTCAGCCGTCACCCACCCGCAATCGCCGTGGCCGCCTTCTCCGTTCCGGGGCGGCCGTCGTGGTCCTGCTCGCGGTCGCCGGCTACCTGGCGGTGCAGTACGTCACCGGCGGTGGAGGCGCTCCGGGCTGCAAGGTGGTCTCCGCCGAGGACGGCGGGAAGACCTACGAGTTCACGCCGGAGCAGGCGGTGAACGCGGCGACGATCACCGCCGTGGGCACCGCGCGGAACCTGCCGGAGCGCGCGGTGACGATCGCGCTCGCGACCGCGCTCCAGGAGTCGACGCTGCGCAACCTCGACCACGGCGACCGCGACTCCCTCGGCCTGTTCCAGCAGCGTCCGTCGCAGGGCTGGGGCACACCGGAGGAGATCATGGACCCGGCGTACTCGGCGGGCATGTTCTACGACCATCTGGTCGAGGTGCCCGACTACACGCGCCTGCCGCTGACCGTCGCCGCGCAGCGCGTGCAGCGCAGCGGCTTCCCGGACGCCTACGCCAAGCACGAACCGGACGCCGCGCTCCTGGCCGCCGCGCTGACCGGGAGGTCGGCGGCGACGCTGACCTGCGAGGGCCGCCCGGCCCCCACCCGGGGCAAGGGGCCCGACGCGGTCCGCGCGGCGCTCGTGAAGGACTTCGGGCAGGACGTGCTCCGGCCGGCCGCCGCCCGGGCGGACGGGGACGCGGCGACGACGACCGCACCGGCCGCCGGCGGCTCCGCCGGCCGCACCGTGACGCTCCCCGTCGACGCCGGCGCGGGGTCGGGCACGGAAGGGGACGCGCTGCGGCGCGGCTGGCAGCTGGCCCACTGGGCGGTGGCCAACGCCTCCGCGCTGCACATCGAGCGGGTCACCTACGCGGGCCGGCAGTGGACCGCCGGGAACACCGACAGCAAGTGGCACCCGACGGGCGGCGACGGAGCGCGGGGCGCCGAGCGGGCCGCGGGGCCGGTGCGGATCACCTCCGCGCGATAGCGCCCGCCCGTACGCGCCGTCACCCGTGCGAGTTACTCGTGAGGGCGTCGTGTCGACGCGGCGCCCACCTTTTCGCGGGCGTCCCGCCCGATCCGCCGGAGCCCGGAGAAATCAAGGGCTGTAAGGATTCCGCAGACGTAGCGACCGGCGACCTTTTGCCCGTTTTTATGGGCACCTGATAATGCGACGCATTACCAACTCTTTACGTTGGGTGTCCGCAACCTTCGCGGCGCTCGAGCGGTAGTCACTGCGTCCGAGCCCGGTCGATCACGCGCCGGGAACGGTCGGACACCCCATCGTCGACTTCCGTCTAAGGAGCATCATGTCCCTCCCCCTGACCCGCCGGATCGCCCGTGCCGCGCTGCTCGTCGCTGCGGGAGCGGCCGCCGGGGTCGGTGCGGCCGGCTCCGCCAGCGCGGCTCCCGAACTGCCCGCCACCCCGAACCTCGGGGGACTGACCGCGCTGGACGGCGCGAACGTCGGCAACACCGTCGACGCCGCGGCCCAGAACGTCACCGAGACCGCGGGCGACACCGGCGGCAAGGCCGTCAAGAAGACGGTGCCGGCCGCGGGCAAGACCGGCGGTTCGCTCGTCAAGAAGACCACGCCGGTGGCGCAGAAGACCGCGGGTGACGCGGCGGGCTCCGCCGGGGACGTCGTCGGTGACACGGCGAAGACGGCCACCGAGAGCGGCCTGCCGACGGACGCGCTGGGCAAGGGCGGGCTGCCGGTGCAGGGTCTGCCGGTCGGCTAGAGCACCCGGCTCGTACGGCTGCGGGGTCTGGGGGTTCCCGGGCCCCGCAGCCGTGTGCGCCCGCGTCGGCGCGGTGGGCGTTCGTCGGCCGCGCCCGGCGTCAGGACACCAGGACGTCAGGACGTCAGGACGTCAGGACGTCAGGACAGCCTGGCCACCGCAGCGTGTACGCGTTCGTCCGTGGCCGTGAAGGCGACGCGGACGAAGTCGGCGCCCGCGGGGCCGTAGAAGTCGCCGGGGGCGACCAGGATGCCGCGTTCGGCGAGGTGGGCGACGGTGTCCCAGCAGGACTCGCCGCGGGTGGCCCAGAGGTAGAGGCTGGCCTCGCTGTGCTCGATGCGGAAGCCGTGGCCGAGGAGCGCCTCGCGCAGGGCCGTGCGGCGGGCCGCGTAGCGCTCGCGCTGGACGCGGACGTGTTCGTCGTCGCCGAGGGCCGCCACGACCGCCGCCTGCGTCGGCGCGGACGTCATCATGCCGCCGTGCTTGCGGATCTCCAGGAGGGGGCCCAGGACGGCCGGGTCCCCCGCCAGGAAGGCCGCGCGGTAGCCCGCGAGGTTGGAGCGCTTGGAGAGCGAGTGGACGGCCACCAGGCCGTCGTACGAACCGCCGTTGACGTCCGGGTGCAGGACGGAGACCGGGTCGGCCTCCCAGCCCAGCTCCAGGTAGCACTCGTCGGAGACGACGAGGACGCCGTGCTCCCGGGCCCAGGCCACGATCCGGGTCAGCTCGGCCTTGGACAGGACCTTCCCGGTCGGGTTCGACGGGGAGTTGAGCCACAGGAGCCTCAGGCCCGCCGGGTCCAGCCCGGTCGGGTCGTCGTACGCCTCGTACTCCGCGCGGGCCAGGCGCGCGCCGACCTCGTACGTCGGGTAGGCCAGCCGGGGGAAGGCGACGCGGTCGCCGGGGCCCAGGCCCAGCTGGGTGGGGAGCCAGGCGACGAGTTCCTTGGAGCCGACCACGGGCAGCACGTGGCGGTGGGTCACGTCGCGGGCGCCGAGCCTGCGTCCGAGCCAGCCGGTGATCGCGTCGCGCAGTGCCGGGGTGCCCCAGACGGTCGGGTAGCCCGGGGAGTCCGCCGCGTCGACCAGGGCCTTCTGGATCAGGTCGGGGACCGGGTCCACCGGGGTGCCGACGGAGAGGTCGACGATGCCGTCCGGGTGCGCGGCGGCCGTCTTCTTGTACGGCTCCAGCCTGTCCCAGGGGAAGGAGGGAAGGCGGTCGGAGACTGCGGACACGGTTACTGGCTCACTTTCGTCGGTACGGCGAACGCCTCGGTCCCGTACGGCGCCGATCGGGTGGCGATCAGGCCGGACGGGACCGAGGCGGCGCGGGTGTGCGGGCCGCTCTTACTGGTTCTGCGGCGGCAGCGCGGCGACGAAGGGGTGGTCGCGCTCGATCAGCCCCAGCTTGCTGGCGCCGCCGGGCGAGCCCAGCTCGTCGAAGAACTCGACGTTCGCCTTGTAGTAGTCCTTCCACTCCTCGGGAGTGTCGTCCTCGTAGAAGATCGCCTCGACCGGGCAGACCGGCTCACAGGCGCCGCAGTCGACGCATTCGTCCGGGTGGATGTACAAGGACCGCTGGCCCTCGTAGATGCAGTCGACCGGGCACTCCTCGATGCACGCCTTGTCCTTGACGTCGACACAAGGCTGCGCGATGACGTAGGTCACGCTGTCGTTCCTCCTCGATACGGGCGCTGGCGGGCCTCCTCAGGCTCCGCCGCCTGGCGCGCGGGAGCGCGGCGTCGTCGATGCCCGCCCCTAGTATCTCCGTTCTTGGGCATGATCCGAACAGGAGGGGTGCACCGACCCGTGGAAATCTCTGCCGCAGGCCGTCTCGAAGTCCGCATCACCGCTGCTGACGTGGGCAAACGAGTCTCCGTACGGCGCTTGAACGAAGCTGGTGACACGGCGGAGAAGTTCACCGACACGGTTGGTGTTCTCACATCATGGGACAACGGTGTGCTGGTGATCACAAGGAAGAGTGGCGAGGGCGTCCACATACCCGAATCGTCGCTGGTCGCAGGCAAGATCGTGCCGTCGGCCCCGGCGCGTCGCCGCGGCCCCGCCGCCTCCTACGAGGAACTGGCGCGGGTCGCCGCGCGGGCCTGGCGGCCCGTGGAGAGCGAGCGGCTCGGCGAGTGGGAGCTGCGGGCGGCGTCCGGGTTCACTCGGCGGGCCAACTCGGTGCTGCCGCTCGGTGATCCGGGGATGCCGCTCGACGCGGCGCTGACGGCCGTACGCCGCTGGTACGGCGAACGCGGCCTGCCCGCGTATGTGCAGACCGCCACCGGCGCTGAGGGGACCCAGGAGATGCTCTGCGCGGAGCTGGAGCGGCGGGGCTGGGAGCGCGAGGTGACGGCCGAACTGTGGACCGGCGGCCTCGCACCGGTCGCCGACCGGGCGGAGGGCGCCGGGGTCGTGCTGTCCCGGGAGGCGGACGGGGCCTGGCTGTCGCGGTACGGCCGCAAGGGCCTGAGCGACGTGGCCCTGCGGGTGCTCGGCTCGGGGCCGTCGGTCTGGTTCGCGACGGTGCCCGGCGCCGACGCCCCGGCCGCCATCGGCCGGTGTGTCGTGGACGGGCGGTGGGCCTCCTTCGCGGCCGTCGAGGTCGATCCCGCCCAGCGCCGCCGGGGGCTCGCCACCGCGGTGCTGGGCGCCCTGGCCCAGCGGGCGCTCGACGAGGGGGCCTCGGCGGCGTGGCTGCAGGTCGAGGCCGACAACACGGCGGCGCGGGCGCTGTACACCGGGATGGGCTTCGCGGCCCACCACGCGTACCACCACTACCGGGAGCCGGCGGACACCGGCACGGACCGCTGACCGATCGCCGTGGAAGGGCACGAGCCAGTCATGCGTCACTCTCAACCCCCGCACCCGCCGTCGCCGGAACGCTCCGCCGAGGTGCGGCGCCGGTTCGCCGAAGAGGCACGGTCCGAGCGTCCCGATCTGTCCGCGCTGTGCCTGCTGGTGGGCGCCGAGGCGGACGGGGCGTTGGACGAGGCGGCTCTGGACGCCGCGCAGATGGAGCTGGACCGGCTGGCCGGGGAGCTGCCGTTCCGGCCGGGCTCGCCGCGGGCCTGGGCGGTGGCGCTGCGGGACCTGCTGGGCGGGCGGTACGGGTTCCACGGGGTCGCCGCGGACTACCAGCGGCTGGAGTCGTCGCTGCTGCACGAGGTGCTGCGGCGCCGGCGCGGCCTGCCGATCATGCTGTCGGTGGTCTGGCTGGAGGTGGCCCGGCGGGCCGGGGCGCCGGTGTACGGGGTCGCGCTGCCCGGGCACTTCGTGGTCGGGTTCGGGTCGGAGCTGGGCCCGGCGTTCGGGTCCGAGGAGGAGCGGGTGCTCGCCGACCCGTTCGACGGGGGCCGGATCCTCCAGGGGAACGACGCGGAGACGCTGGTCGCCGGGGCCACGGGGGCGGGGCTGCGGCCCTCGATGCTGGAGCCCGCGGCGCCGCTGGACGTGGTCGCGCGGGTGCTGAACAACATCCGGGCGTGGGCGGCGGGGCGTCCGGAGCAGTCGGCGGTCGGGCTGTGGGCGATCGACCTGGCGCTGCTGCTGCCGGCGCATCCGGCGCGGTTGCGGTACGAGCGGGCGCGGCTGCTGGTCCAGCGGGGAGAGTTCGCGGCGGGGGCCGGTGAGCTGGAGGCGTACGCGGAGGTCGTGGGGGTGGTGGACGAGGAGGCCGCGGAGCGGGTGCGCGGGGAGGCGCGGGCGGCTCGGGCGATGCTGAACTGAGCCGGCGGACGTACGACGCGGGGGCGCCCGGCGAGTGCCGGGCGCCCCTTGTCGGTTCGGTGAGCCGTCAGCTCGGGTCGGTCTCGATGACGGCCACGCGGTCGGTCTTGCTCTTGAGCGCCTGGCGCAGGGCGCCGTAGACGTCCTGCGGGGTGACGGGCGTCTTCTCACCGTTGGCGCGGGTGATGAGGACGCCGTCGAAGGCCCCGCCGTACAGCTCCTCGAGCGCCTTGAGGTCGGGCTTGTCGACCAGCTTGCCGTTGACGGCCGTGACCCTGAGGAACTTCCACAGGGACTTCTCCGGACTCATCGGGACGGAGTGCGCGGGGTCCGTCTGCACGGTCACCTTGGCCGACATCGCCGGCTCGGCGAACTCCTTCATCATCCGGTCGACCTCGGCCTTGGAGACCGTCGGCTGCTGGGTGGTCGTCGGCACGTTCACCGGGGTGGCGGTGCCCGTCTCCACCTGGGCGCGGTACGCCTCCCGCACGGCCTCGGTGGACTTGGCGACGTCGATGCCCTTGCCCGGCTTGCCGTACACGGGGACGGCCTTGCCGGACTCGAACTCGATCGAGCCCTCGGTCACCGCTCCGGCGCCGCCCGCCGCGTCCTCCAGGGCGGCGTGCAGCTTCTCCTCGTCGACGGGCATGACCGGCTCGACGACCCGCTCCTGGCCGAAGAGCGAGCCGATCACGGAGACCGGGTTGTAGTCGCTGGTCGCCGCGGAGCTGGCGGTGGCCTGCGTGTCGAGCTGGAGCCCCGCCTGGTCCGGCTTCAGGGAGACGGTCTCGCCGCCCACCGTGAGCTTGAGCGGCTTGGCCGCGCGGGCGGCGAGGACGTCGTCCAGCTTCTCGACGGCGTCGTCGCGGGTGCTGCCGCCGATGTCGACGCCGAGCACGGTGGTGCCCTTGGGGACGTCGGAGCGGTTCATCAGCAGGCCGGCGCCGTAGGTGACACCGGCGACGACGACCAGTCCGCCGACGAGCAGCGGGAGCTTCCCGCGCCCCTTCTTCTTGGCGGGCTTGGCGGAGCCGGCCGGGGGCGTGGAGACCGGGTCGGGCAGCTTCGGGGGCGTGTGCGGCAGCGGGCCGTCCGCGGGCGCGCCCTGGAACGGCGCCTTGCGGTCGTTCGGCACCACGGGGATGCCGCTGGTGACGGTGTTGCCGGAGACGTTGTCCGGGTTGTAGCCGGACGTGCCGGGCTCGGGGGCCGGCTTCTGCGGGGTGAGGATCGCGGTGTCGTCGCTGAGCCCGCCACCGGGGCCGAGCCGGCCGGCGTCGGGACCGCCGCCGGGGCCCTGCGGCCGGCCCGGACCGCCGGGACCACCGGGACCACCCGTTCCGAGGCGCCCACCGGGTCCGGTCGGTCCGCCGGGGCCGCCGGGGCCGCCGCGCAGACCGTCGGCCGCGGGGCCGCGCTGTCCGCCCGGTGCTCCGGGACCCGCGGGCGTCCGCGGCCCGCCGGGCCCGCCCGCCGACGGCGTCGTCAGCGCGCTGTCGCCGGTGACCGGACCGCCCGTCGGACCCGCGGGGCCCTGGGTTCCGCCGTACGGGGACGGCCCGTTCGGGCCCTGGTGCTCACGGGGGCCGGGGGCACTGCCCTGCTCGTCCCCGAAGTAGGGGAGGTCGTCGCGGCGCGGCTCGCCGGAGCCGTCACCGCCCGGACGGGAGCCGTTGCCGTTGCCAAGGGGGCCGGCCGCCAGCGCCTCGGTGACGTCGAAGGAGCCGGTGCCGCCGCCGTGTCCGGGCGCCACCGGACCGCCGGTCGCGCCGGATCGGCCGGCGCCCTGGGCGGACCCGGACCGCGCGCCGCCCGGCGCGTTCATGGAACCGACGACACCACCGGGACGGCCACTCCCGCCGCCCGGTCGCGCGCCCGCACCCGGGGCTCCGCCCCCTACGGGACCCGCACCGGGACCACCCGGCGCGGGCGTCCCAGCCTGCGAACCGCCGGAGGGAGCGGCGCCGTTGGCGGCGCCTCCGCCCTGAGCGCCCTTGGCCGGGCCCGACTTGCGCGGCGCGAACCAGTCACTGGTCGGCTTCTCCTCGGCGGACCGGGAGTGCTGCTCCGGCTCGGCGGGGGCCTCCGCGACGCCAGGGGCCGGGGCGGCGGTGCGGGGCTCGGACCGCTCGGCGGTCTCCGTGCCACCGGCGTCGCCCTCGGCGTCCGCGACGGGCTTGCGCACGACGACCGGCGGGATGGGCCGCGATCCGGGGATGTTGATCCGGATACGGGTCGTCAGCGTCGTCTCGGTCTTGCGCTCCTCCGGCCGCGAGGCCGAACGGCCCGCTTCCGCACCGGCGTCGGAAGCCGCGGGCGTCCCGTAGGGCGGGGTGCCCGACGGGTAGGCGGTTCCGCCGCGCCCGTTGGGCCCGGAGGACGGACTGTCAGTTTCACGACTCAAGGCAGGTTCTCCCGGTTGGCTCCGCCGCCCGTCACACCTTCGAAGCGGGCGGCTCGGCGGCGCGCACCACCATACTGGCCACGTGTGGCGCGTATCCCGTGACCGCCGGGGAAACCCACACCGGACACACACGCCGGCGCCACGGCGAAGCGGTACGTCACTTGCGAAGTCGGACGGCGTCGCCGTCCGGTTGCCGCACCGGTGCGAGGGTGGCGCACATCACAGCGACGGCGATGCCGCCGAGCAGGAAGAGGTACGAGCCGCTGCCCGCGGCGAAGAGGAAGTCGCCCTCCGGCCTGCTGGTGGTGAGCAGGACCACGGCCAGCGCCCAGCCCGCTGCGGGTGCGACGGCCCCGCCCCGGCGGCCCACGGCCCGTCCCGCGCCGAGGCAGAGTCCCGCCTCGGCGGCCAGCGCGAGCAGCAGCCCGCCCGGGAACCACGCCGCCTGCACCAGCGCCCCGGCCACGCCGACCACGGCCCCGAGCACGAAGAGCCCCAGGTAGAGGGCGGCCCGCCCGAAGGACGGCGGGCGCAGCGGCTGGGCCAGGGCGGAGCTGGTCGCTCCGGTACGTCCGCTCACGACGCCTCCTCGGTGCCGATGCCGGCGAACAGATCGGTCTCCCGCCCGTCGCCGGGCCCCCGCTCACCGCGCACCAGTTCGTAGTACTCGGTGGTGAAGAGCGGCTGGGCCAGTTCGTTGGAGAGGACGAAGTACGGCTCGTCCACGGTGATCTGGGTGGCGTGCGCGCGCATGGCGGCGGCCTTGGCGGCGTGCGTGAAACCCTCGCCGCTGATCTCGGTGGTGATCACCTCGTCGTCCACGACGCCCGGTACGTCCCCGACCCCGGCTGCCTTCTCGAAAGGCAGGCCCGGCAGCTCCTCGCCCAGCCGGGCGAAGGCGTCCTCGGCGACGGAGCGCGGGACGCGGTTCCAGTAGACCTTGGCGACGGGGCACCCGGCCTCGGCCGCCAGCTCCGCCGCCCGCATGGCGATGCGGTGGGCCTGGATGTGGTCGGGGTGGCCGTACCCGCCGTCCGGGTCGTAGGTGACGAGCACCTGGGGGCGCACCTCGCGGATCACCTCGACCAGGAGTCCGGCGGCCCGGTCGACGTCGGCCTGCCACAGGCAGCCCGGGTCGTCGTTGTCGGGCAGGCCCATCATCCCGGAGTCGGCGAACCGGCCGGGTCCGCCCAGCAGCCGGAAGTCGTCCACGCCGAGCGCGCGCATGGCGGCCGCCAGCTCCTGCCTGCGGTGTCCGCCGAGGGCGGCTCCGCTCAGGTGGGCCAGCTCGGGCGGGATGACCTCACCCCGCTCGCCGAGGGTGCAGGTCACCAGCGTCACGTGGGCGCCCTCGGCCGCGTACCTGGCCATGGTGACGCCGTTGTTGATCGACTCGTCGTCCGGGTGCGCGTGCACCAGCAGCAGACGCCGGGCGGGGAGGTCCGTCATGGGTCCCACCCTATGAGGCCGCGCACCCGTCCTCGTCACGTGGGAGACCATCCGGGGCGCGACCGCCGCCGGCGCCCCGGCCGGCCCTCAGAAGTTGATGCTTCCGATCATCCCCGCGATGTTCGTCGTCAGCTCACTGATCGTGGGCGCGACGGTCGACGAGGCCAGGTAGAAGCCGAGCAGCATGCAGACGACCGCATGCCCCGCCTTCAGACCTGACTTCTTGACCAGCAGGAAGACGATGATCGCCAGCAGCACAACCGCCGAAATCGAGAGTGCCACGGCGGCTCACCTCCAATAAGCCCAGGGACATGGGGGGTCGGACGCAGTCGAACCTTGGGGCAGATAAATCCACGCGGCGGGCACCTGGTTGATACCCACTATGCGCTAGTGATCATAACTATCCGTACGCGCGCATCTCTCGGCGCACGGCCGCACAAGGGGGCGCATGGCCAATATGGTCAGGGCATGACGACCGAGTCCGACTCCTTCCCCAAACGGCACGCCCGCACCCAGCGGTTCACGCTCGGCGCGCCGCGTTCGTTCACCGTGGCGCCCGACGGTTCACGGGTCGCCTTCCTGCGCTCCGGCTCCGGCCAGGACCGGGCCAACGCCCTCTGGATCCTCGACGTCGAGGAGGGTGGGGAGCGCGTCGCCGCCGACCCGCGCGCCCTCCTCGGCGGCGCCGAGGAACGCCTGTCGCCCGAGGAGCGGGCACGGCGCGAACGCAGCCGCGAGGGCGGCGCCGGCATCGTCGGCTACGCCACGGACGCGGCCGTCGAGCTGGCCTCCTTCGCCTTGTCGGGGCGGCTCTTCGCGGCCGAACTGCGGGCCGGGACCGCGCGCGAACTCACCGTCCCCGGGCCGGTGATCGACCCGCGCCCCTCCCCCGACGGCCGGCACATCGCCTACGTCTCGCGGGGTGCCCTGCGGGTCGTGGGCGCCGAGGGGGAGGGCGACCGGGCGCTGGCCGAGGCGGAGGCGGAGGGCGTCACGTACGGGCTCGCCGAGTTCATCGCCGCCGAGGAGATGGGCCGCAGCCGGGGCTTCTGGTGGGGGCCTGAGTCGGACCGGCTGCTGGTGGCGCGCGTGGACGACACGCCGGTGCGGCGCTGGTGGATCTCCGATCCGGCCCACCCCGACCGTGATCCGCACCACGTGCCGTACCCGGCGGCGGGCACCGCCAACGCGGACGTACGACTGTTCGCGGTCGGGTTGGACGGGGGGCGCACGGAGGTCCAGTGGGACCGGGCGCGGTACCCGTATCTGGCGCGAGTGCACTGGTCAGCGGCGGGTGCTCCGCTCCTGCTCGTACAGTCGCGCGACCAGCGCAGCCAGTTGTTCCTGGCCGTGGACACCGAGTCCGGGGCGACCCGGATGGTGCACGCCGACGAAGATCCAATTTGGCTGGAACTCTTCCCCGGCGTCCCCTGCTGGTCCCCCTCCGGGCAGCTCGTGCGGATCGCGGACGAGGGTGGCGCGAGGGTGCTGGCGGTCGGTGAACGCCCGCTCACCGGAGCCCAGTTGCACCTGCGCGCCGTGCTCGACGTCTCCGACGACGACGTGCTGGTTTCCGCGTCGGCGGGCGAGGAGGCGGCCGACGCGGAGACCGGTGAGATGCACGTCTACCGGGTGAACGAACTCGGCGTGGAGCGCGTCTCCCAGGAGCCCGGCGTCCACTCGGCGGTACGCGCCGGGAACGTGACCGTCCTGGTCTCGGCGACGCTCGACCGGCCGGGCGCCCGGGTGCAGGTCCTGCGGGACGGGAAAGCGACGGCGACCGTCGCCTCTTATGCCGAAGATCCCGGTTTGGCCCCGCGCGTGACGCTCACCCAGGGGGGCGCACGCCGCGTCCCGTGCGCCGTGCTTATGCCAAGGGACTACCACGGTGACACCCCCCTCCCCGTCCTGCTGGACCCGTACGGTGGCCCGCACGGCCAGCGCGTGGTGGCCGCGCACAACGCCCACCTCACCTCGCAGTGGTTCGCCGACCAGGGGTTCGCGGTGGTCGTCGCCGACGGACGCGGCACCCCGGGCCGCTCCCCCGCCTGGGAGAAGGCCATCAAGGACGACGTCGCCGCGGTCGTCCTTCAGGACCAGGTGGACGCGCTGCACGCCCTCGCGGCCGACTTCCCGCTCGACCTGAACCGCGTCGCCATCCGCGGCTGGTCCTTCGGCGGCTACCTGGCGGCGCTGGCGGCCCTGCGCCGGCCGGACGTCTTCCACGCCGCCGTGGTGGGCGCCCCGGTCACCGACCTGCGGCTCTACGACACCCACTACCAGGAGCGCTACATCGGCCACCCGGACGAGCAGCCGGACGTCTACCGCCGCAACTCGGTGATCGACGACGCGGGCCTGGTCGACGCCGCCGAGCCGCACCGGCCCATGATGGTCATCCACGGGCTGGTGGACGACAACGTGGTGGTCGCCCACTCCCTGCGCCTGTCCTCCGCCCTGCTGGCCGCCGGCCGCCCGCACGAGGTGCTGCCGCTGTCCGGGGTCACCCACATGACCCCGCAGGAATCGGTCGCCGAGAACCTGCTGCTGCTCCAGGTGGACTTCCTCAAGCGGTCGCTGGGCCTGTCGCCCGCCTGACGTCGCCCGTCCGACCCAACCGCTTTAACACGCAGGCAACTTCGCCGAAGCGGTACCGATATACGGACGCGCCAAGCTGTTCAGCGTACGGCCGTGCGGGTGCCGTGAGCGGGCCGGGGAGCGCCATGTCACCCCGGCCCGCTGCCGTGTCCGCCCTCCTGAGCGCTGTCCTCGCGGTGGGAGCCGTGCGGTCGGGGCGTGCCGGGCTCCTCCGGCGGCACCACCTGCTTCTCCTCGGCGAAGTGGCACGCCGAGTCGTGGGCCGCGGGACCGGTCGTGTGCCGGAACTCAGCGGGGACCGCGAGCGCCGGTACCTCCAGGGCGCAGCGCTCGCGCGCCTTCCAGCAGCGGGTGCGGAAGCGGCAGCCGGACGGGATGTTGGTCGGCGACGGGACGTCACCGGTCAGGATGATCCGCTCGCGGTGCTCCCGGGCCTCCGGGTCGGGCACCGGCACGGCGGACAGCAGCGCCTGGGTGTAGGGGTGCGTCGGATGGTCGTAGATCTCGGCGTCGCGGCCGGTCTCCACGATGCGGCCGAGGTACATCACGCCGACCCGGTCGGAGATGTGCCGCACGATGGACAGGTCGTGGGCGATGAAGATGTAGGAGAGGTCGAACTCGTCCTGGAGCCGGCCCATCAGGTTGATCACCTGGGCCTGGACGGAGACGTCGAGGGCCGAGACCGGCTCGTCGGCGACGATGATCTCGGGGCGCAGGGCGAGGCCCCGGGCGATGCCGATCCGCTGGCGCTGTCCGCCGGAGAACTGGTGCGGATAGCGGTTGATGTACTCCGGGTTGAGGCCGACCACGTCCAGCAGGTGCTGCACGCGGCCGCGCCGGTCGCCCTTCGGGGCCACCTCCGGGTGGATGTCGTACGCCTCTCCGATGATGTCGCCGACCGTCATGCGGGGGTTGAGGGAGGTGTAGGGGTCCTGGAAGACCATCTGGATGTTGCGGCGCACGGACTTGAGGGCCTTGCCGGACAGCCGGGTGATGTCCTCGCCCTTGTAGCGGATCTCGCCCGCCGTCGGCTTCTCCAGGTTGACCAGCATCTTGGCGACCGTGGACTTGCCGCAGCCGGACTCGCCGACGATGCCCAGGGTCTCCCCGCGGGCCAGCGTGAAGTCGACGCCGTCGACGGCCTTCACCGCGCCGACCTGCTTCTTGAAGAGGATGCCGGAGGTCAGCGGGTAGTGCTTGACCAGGCCGCGGACTTCGAGGATCGGCTCGCTCGTCTCAGCCATGCAGGCACTCCCTCCAGAAGTGGCAGGCGCTGCCCCGCTCCGCGTCGGACTCCGTCACCTCGTACAGGGGCGGTACGTCGGTGCGGCAGACGTCCTGGGCCATCGGGCAGCGGGGGTGGAAGGCGCAGCCGGGCGGGATGCGGGTGAGGTTGGGCGGCAGGCCCTTGATGGCGTACAGCTCCTGGCCCTTCTGGTCCAGGCGCGGGATCGACTCCAGCAGGCCCCGGGTGTAGGGGTGGGCGGGCGCCTTGTAGATGTCGTGGACGGGAGCGGTCTCGACGATCCGGCCCGCGTACATCACCGCGATCTTGTCGGCGACGTCGGCGACCACGCCGAGGTCGTGGGTGATGAGGATCAGGCCCATGTGCAGCTCGCGCTGGAGCTCCGCGAGGAGGTCCATGACCTGGGCCTGGACGGTGACGTCGAGGGCGGTGGTCGGTTCGTCGGCGATGATCAGCTTCGGTTCCAGGGCCATCGCCATGGCGATCATGATGCGCTGGCGCATGCCGCCGGAGAACTGGTGCGGGTACTGCTTCACCCGCTCCCTGGCCGCCGGGATGCGGACGCGGTCCATCAGCTCGACGGCCTTGGCGCGGGCGTCCTTGCGGGACATCCCCCGGTGGACGGTGAACATCTCGCCGAGCTGGTCGCCGACGGTGAGGACCGGGTTCAGCGAGGACAGCGCGTCCTGGAAGATCATCGCCATCTCGGCGCCCCGGACCTTGCGGCGCTCCTCCTCCTTCAGCTTCAGCAGGTCCCGGCCCTCGAAGAGGACCTCGCCCGCGGTGATCCGGCCGGGCGGCATGTCGAGGATGCCCATGACGGTCTGGGCGGTGACGGACTTGCCGGAGCCGGACTCGCCGAGGACGGCCAGGGTCTCGCCCGCGTCCACGCCGTAGCTGACGCCGTTGACGGCCTTGGCGACGCCGTCCCGGGTGTGGAACTCCACGTGCAGGTCGCGCACTTCGAGCAGCATGCGGCGGCTCACCTCAGCTTCGGGTCGAGGGCGTCGCGCACCGCGTCGCCGAGCATGATGAACGCGAGGACGGTGACGGCGAGAGCCCCGGAGGGCCAGAGCAGGGCGTGCGGGGCGTTGCGCACGTAGGGGGCGGCGGCGGAGATGTCGATGCCCCACGAGACGCTGGGCGGCTTGAGGCCGACGCCGAGGAAGGACAGGGTCGCCTCCAGGGAGATGTAGGTGCCCAGCGCGATGGTGGCGACGACGATGACCGGCGCGATCGCGTTGGGCGCGATGTGCCGCAGCAGCAGCCGGGAGTTGGAGGCGCCGAGCGCGCGGGCCGCCTGGACGTAGTCGTTCTGCTTGGCGGTGATGACGGAGCCGCGGGCGATGCGGGAGATCTGCGGCCAGCCCAGCAGCACGATGAAGCCGATGACCGGCCAGACCGTGTTGCTGGTGATGACGGAGAGCAGGACCAGGCCGCCGAGGACCACCGGGATGGCGAAGAAGACGTCGGTGATCCGGGAGAGGATCGCGTCCCCCGCGCCGCCGAAGAACCCGGCCAGTCCGCCGAGGACGCTGCCGAGGACGGCGACCCCGAGCGTGGCGAGGACGCCGACCGCCACCGAGGTGCGGGCTCCGTAGACGGTGCGGGTGTAGACGTCGCAGCCCTGGCCGTTGAAGCCGAAGGGGTGACCGGACTGGGAGCCCTCCTGGGCCTTGGCCAGGTCGCACTTGAGGGGGCTGCCGGAGGCGATCAGGGACGGCCAGATGGAGATCACGATCAGGAAGAGGATCACCAGGGCCGAGATGATGAAGACGGGGTTGCGGCGCAGGTCGTGCCAGGCGTCGGACCAGAGGCTGCGCGGCTTGTCCTGGGGGCCGGTGCCGTCGGGGCTCTCCGGGGTCTTCTCCAGGGTGATGGCCTCGCTCGCGCCCAGGTCCATCTGCCCGCCCATGCCGGTGCCGGCGACGGCGCGCTCGGGCTCGTAGGGCTGCTGCGGGTCAGGCATAGCGGATCCTCGGGTCGAGTACGGCGTACAGGAGGTCGACGAGGAGGTTGGCGACGAGGAAGACCAGGACCAGGACGGTGACGAAGCCGACCACCGTCTGCGTGTTCTGACGGAGGATGCCCTGGTAGAGCTGGTAGCCGACGCCGTGGATGTTGAAGATCCGCTCGGTGACGATGGCGCCGCCCATCAGGGCGCCGATGTCGGTGCCGATGAAGGTGACGACCGGGATCAGGGAGTTGCGCAGCAGGTGCCGGGTGATGACCCGGTGGCGGGGCAGGCCCTTGGCGATGGCGGTGCGCACGTAGTCGGAGCGCCGGTTCTCCGCGATGGAGGTGCGGGTCAGGCGGGTGACGTACGCCAGGGAGACCGAGGCGAGGACCAGCCCGGGGACGATCAGCTCGCCGAAGGGCGCCTCGGAGGAGACGGCCGGGTCGATCCAGCCCCACTTGACGCCGAGCAGCAGCTGGAGCAGCAGGCCGGTGACGAAGGTGGGGACGGAGATGACGACCAGGGTCAGGAGCAGGACCCCGGTGTCGACGGGACGGCCGCGGCGCAGGCCGGTGACGACCCCCAGGACGATGCCGACGACGATCTCGAAGAGGATCGCCACGATGGTCAGCCGGATGGTGACCGGGAAGGCCGTGCCCATCAGCTCGGTGACCGGCTGGCCGTTGAAGGCGGTGCCGAAGTCGCCGGTGAAGACGTTGCCCATGTAGGTGACGTACTGCCGCCACACGGGCTGGTCGAGTCCGAACTCGTGCCGCAGTTGCGCCGCCGTCGCCGGGTCGCACTCGCGGTCGCCGCACAGTCCCGCGATGGGGTCGCCCATCACGTTGACCATCAGGAAGATCAGCAGCGTGGCCCCGATGAAGACCGGGATCATCTGGAGCAGCCGCCGGACGACGTAGCGTCCCATGGCGCCCCCTCAGCCGACCTTGATCTCGTTGTAGACCGGGACGCTGAACGGGTTGAGCTCCACGTTCGACAGCCGGTCCGAGTAGCCCGCGCTGCCGTTCTGGTACCAGAGCGGGATGGCGCCCATCTCGTCCCGCAGGACCTCCTCGGCCTGCTGGAAGAGGCCGATGGCCTTGGCCGTGTCCGTCTCCGCGTTGGCCTGGTCGACGAGGTCGTCGAACTTCTGGTTGGACCACTTGCCGTCGTTGGAGGAGGCGTTGGTGTAGTAGAGCGGCTGGAGGAAGTTCTGGATGAGCGGGTAGTCCATCTGCCAGCCGGCGCGGAAGGGGCCGCTCATCTTCTGGTCGGTGATCTGGTTGCGGAAGTCGGCGAAGGTGCCGACCGGGTTGCCGACGCAGGCGCGGTCGTTGTCCAGGGCGTTGTTGATGGAGTTGCAGACCGCGTCGACCCACTGCTTGTGGGAGCCGGTGTCGGCGTTGTACGTGATCTTGACCTGGCCGCCGGGGAGCCCGCCGCCGTCCTTGATCAGCTGCTTGGCCTCGTCGGGCTTGAACTCGCAG
This sequence comes from Streptomyces rochei, assembly GCA_002155895.1. Taxonomy (GTDB): domain Bacteria; phylum Actinomycetota; class Actinomycetes; order Streptomycetales; family Streptomycetaceae; genus Streptomyces; species Streptomyces rochei. The sequence goes on along the minus strand of MUMD01000245.1, from coordinate 1,001 downwards.
GCCTCGCCGCACAGGCCGGCCTTGTAGCCGCCGTCCTCGCCGAGGACGGGCGAGGTCCAGTCGGTGGCCGGGGTGCGGGTCTGCTGGAAGATCGTGTCGGTGATCTGCTTGCGGTCGATCGCCATGGACAGGCCCTTGCGGACCTTCTCCGAGCCGGGCTTGTTCCAGTCGTCGTCGTAGAACGGGAAGGCCAGCGTCTGGATGATGCCGGCCGGGGTGTTGATGTACCGGTCGCCGAGGTCGTTCTTCACGTTCTTGAGTTGGGCGGCGGGGACGTCGTCCACGAGGTCGAGGTTGCCGGCCATCAGGTCGGTGTAGGCGGTGTTGTTGTCGGTGTAGACCTTGAGGTCGACGCCGCCGTTCTGCGCCTTGTCCGGTCCGGGGTACTCCTCCCACTTGCGCAGGGACATCTGCGAGCCGCGGGTGTAGTTGTCGACCAGGTACGGGCCGTTGCCGACGGGCTTCTTCAGCCAGGCGTCGTGGTCGTCGAAGAAGGCCCGGGGCAGCGGGGCGAAGGCCGGGTAGCCGAGGGTGTCGGGGAAGGTCGAGAACTTCTGGCTGAGCTTGACGGTGAAGGTGAGCGGCCCGGTGACCTTCAGCCCGGAGAGGGTGTCGGCGCTCTGCCCGCCGCTCTCGGGGTGCACCTTGTCGTAGCCGTCGATGTACGCGAAGAAGTACGCGTTGCGCTGGTTGTTCTTCAGGCTCGCGCCGTAGTTCCAGGCGTCCACGAAGGACTGGGCGGTGACCTTCTCACCGTTGGAGAAGGTCCAGCCGTCCTTGACGGTGACGGTGAAGTTCTGCGAGTCGGTGGTCTCGATCTTCTCGGCGAGCATGTTCTGCGCCTCGCCGGTCTTCGGGTCGTACTTCTTCAGCCCCCGGAAGATCATGTCGAGGACCTTGCCGCCCTGCACCTCGTTGGTGTTGGCCGGCTCCAGCGGGTTCTGCGGGTCGCCCCAGGAGGAGCTGAGCACGGCGCCCGCGTCTCCCCCGCCGTCCCCGCC
>MUMD01000244.1 GCA_002155895.1 Streptomyces rochei | reverse complement strand
GATCAGGGACAGGGTCCGGTTGTCGGCGTCCACGTGTGCGCGGACGCCGATGGGCAGGGGGAGGTTCGGCGAGGTGTGACCGAAGTCGACCTGGGCGAGAACCGGGATGTCGCGTGGGCCGAGGACGTCGAGTACCACGTCGCGCAGATCCGCGCGTTGTTCGGCGCCGTCGTACGGCGTGACCTCGGTCGGGATGCCCACCACCATGGCGGCGATCCGGTCCAGCACACCGGACAGCCGCAAGGCGTGCAGGTCGTACCAGATCCGCGAGACCGGCCGCTGCAGCTCCTCCCAGAACAGCACGGCGCCCTCGAACCGTTCGGCGGCNNCGGTTCAGCAAGCCGCCGAACAGTGGTCCCCGCGCGCTGCCCGGCCGCCAGGTCTCCCAAGCCGCCTTCGCGGGCAGCGCGCCAGGCGCCTCGGCCTTGGTGAGCACCCGGGTGTAGAGGTCGACCAGCTCGGAGCGACGGGCCTCGTCGCCCAGCGTGTACCAGTCGTTCCCGAATCCGTGGGTGGCGATGTCGGCGTGGAAGCCGACAAGGCCGGTTCGGGCGTGCAACGCCATGTGCAGCAGGGAGATGTCGCTGTAGCCGATGATCGGCTTCGGGTCGGCGCGGATGGCGTCCAGGTCGATCAGGTCGAGGTAGCCGACGGTCGCCTGTCCGCCGGTGTGCGCGACGATGGCCCGCACCTCCGGGTCCCGGAGCAGAGCGTTGAGTTCGTCGGCCTGCTCCGCGGGAGTGCCCGACGCCCACCAGCGATGCCTTCCCGGGGCGACCATCGGGCTGACCCGCACGCGGAATCCCATCCGCTCGAGGATCGCCACACCGCGGGCGAGCAGCGGTTCCTCACCCGGCTCGAGCCCGCCCGACGGCGCGGTGACCACCACGAGGTCGCCGGAACGCAGCGCTCGGGGCCGAAGGGTCGCAGGCATGAGGTTTCCTCCTTGTCGATCAACGGCGGCCCATTAGATCAGTTCGGTGCGCTCCCGCCCCCACGCGAGCCCGGCGCCCCTAACGCAGGGCGGCGACGACCAGTCCTTCGAGTGCCTCGCGCCGCACCTCGCCACCGTTCACCAGTCGGTCGAAGATCAGTCCGTCGAGACAGGTCAGCAGAGTGTGGGTGCGGTCCTCCGCGTCGGTGACGCCACGCTCGGCGAGGAACAGCCGGACGGCCTCGCGGCCGGCGTTCTCGCGGGGCACGAGGATCGCCCGCAGCTCCGGGTCGCGCACGCTCTCGACGGCGCAGGCATGGCGGGCGAGCGAACGACGGCGGCCCTCACCGCTGAGTCGCTGTCGGGTGAGCCGCGCCATCGCGTCCACCAGTTCCTCGACGGTACGCAGGGGCGGGAGGTCCTGGGCCGTCGTCTGGAGTTCCTCCTGGTCGAGTCGGACCAGGCGGGACACGAGGGCGGCCAGCAGCGCGGCTCGGGTGCGGAAGTAGGCGGAGGTGGTCCCCGGCGGCATGGCGGCCCGGCGGTCGACCGCGCGGTGGGTCAGACCGCGCATCCCTTCGTCGGCGAGAACGTCGAGAGCCGCGTCTGCGAGAAGGGTGCGCCGGTCCGAAGCCATAGCCCCTTTCTACACCAGTAGAGAGTCGCGCTAGAGTCACCTTCTACAGATGTAGAAGAAGGGGGTTCGCGCATGGGCAACACGGCTGTGGTGGTCGGCGGCNNGCCGCCGCGATCGGTCTGCACCGCATCGGATGGGAGGTGACGGTCCTCGAGCGCGCGTCCACGCTCGCGGACGCGGGGGCCGCCATCTCCCTGGCCGCCAACGGCCTGCGGGCGCTGGACGAACTCGGCGTCGGCGAGGCGGTCCGGAAGGCATCCCGCGGCCAGTACAGCGGCGGCACCCGGACGCCCCGGGGCGCCTGGCTGACCCGGATGGACGGTTCGGCACTGGAGAAGTCGGTCGGCACGCCCATCATGGGTGTCCCCCGTTCCACCCTGCACCGACTGCTCCGCGCCTCCCTGCCCGAGCGGTCACTGGTGAGCGGCCGCGAAGTGCTCCGGGTCGAGCAGACCGGCCCTGGCACCGTCCGGGTCGACTGCGCGGACACGGTCCTCACCGCCGATCTCGTGGTGGC
>MUMD01000243.1 GCA_002155895.1 Streptomyces rochei | reverse complement strand
GCCCGGCCGAGATGATCCGCGACGAACTGGCCCGTTTCCTGCCGGACTTCATGGTCCCGGGCCGGGTCCTCGTGCTGGACTCCCTGCCGCTGACGGCCAACGGCAAGGTCGACACCAAGGCCCTCGCCGCCTCGCCCGAGGTGGCCGCCGCCCGGCCCGCCGGTCCGTACGTGGCTCCCGCCGGACCGACCGAGGAGTGGCTGGCAGAGGCGTGGGGCACGGCACTGAAGTACCCGGACGTGTCGCAGGTGTCGGCAGAGGACGACTTCTTCGCCTGCGGCGGCAACTCCCTGGTCTCGGTGGCTCTGATCAACAGGATCAACCGGCACTTCGGCACCCGCCTCGCCCTCCAGGTGATCTTCGAGGCGCCGCGGCTCAGGGACCTGGCGGCCCGCATCGACGACGACGCGCCGGCCCCCGCCTCCCGTCTCGTCCCGCTCGCCCGCGAGGGCGGCTTCAGCCCCGTCTTCTGCTGGCCCGGCCTCGGCGGCTACCCGATGAACCTGCGGCTGCTGGGCCGCACGGCGGGCGTCGACCGCCCCGTCCTCGGCATCCAGGCGCACGGCATCAACGCGGACGAGACCCCGTACGGCACGATCCGGGAGATGGCGCGGGCCGACATCGCCGAGATCCGCCGGGTCCAGCCCTACGGCCCGTACACGCTGTGGGGGTACTCCTTCGGCGCCCGCGTCGCCTTCGAGGCGGCCTGGCAGCTGGAGGAGGCGGGGGAGAAGGTGGAGAACCTGCTCCTCATCTGCCCGGGCAACCCGAAGGTGCGCGGCGGGGCCGCCCGCGGCCGGGAGGTCTCGTACACCGACCCGGCGTACGTGACGATCCTCTTCTCCGTCTTCACCGGCACCATCGAGGGCCCAGACCTCGACGCCTGCCTCGCCGCCACCCGCGACGAGGACGGTTTCGTGGCGTACGTCCACCGGCTCGTGCCCGCGCTGGACGAGGCGACGATCCGCCGCATCACCCGCATCGTCGCCACGACGTACGAGTTCGACTACACCTTCCGCGAGCTGGCCGAGCGCACCGTCTCCGCGCCGGTGACCGTCTTCAAGGCACGCGGCGACGACTACTCCTTCCTGGAGGGCAGCTCCGGCTACTCGACGGCGCCCCCGACCGTCGTCGACCTCGCCGGCGACCACTACGGAGTGCTGAAGGAGGAGGGTGTGGGGGAGTTGGCGGCGCGCGTCCGCGAGGTGATGCTGCCGACGCTCTGAGCCGGGCCCCGCACGACGAAACGCCCTCCGGGAGGATGTCCCGGAGGGCGTTCTGCCTGCTGTGGAGCCTAGGGGAGTCGAACCCCTGACATCTGCCATGCAAAGACAGCGCTCTACCAACTGAGCTAAGGCCCCTGGAGCGGCTTCCGACCGGAACGCGCACGCACCGGTGGGTGCCGCAGACAAGAGTACCGGGTCGCCCCCCGTATCTCACAAATGATTGGGGGTCCCCGGAAACGACCACGCTCCGTAAGATGCTCGGCGTGGTTCGCTGGAGCGAACTGCGGTTTTTGGGGAAGCGATGGGGAGACGCAATGGACGCCGCACAGCAGGAAGCCACCGCAAGAGCGCGGGAACTGCAGCGGAACTGGTACGGGGAGCCACTGGGGGCGCTCTTCCGTAGGCTCATCGACGATCTTGGCCTCAACCAGGCTCGTCTCGCGGGGGTTCTGGGACTGTCCGCGCCGATGCTGTCGCAGCTGATGAGCGGCCAGCGGGCGAAGATCGGGAATCCCGCGGTGGTCCAGCGGGTGCAGCTGCTGCAGGACCTGGCGGGGCAGGTCGCGGACGGCAGCGTGAGCGCGGCCGAGGCGACGGAGCGGATGGACGAGATCAAGAAGTCGCAGGGGGGGTCGGTGCTGAACAACACCACGCAGACGACGAGCGGTTCGGGGGCGCCCACGGTCAAGCGGGTGGTGCGCGAGATCCAGTCGCTGCTGCGCTCGGTGGCGGCGGCCGGGGACATCATCGAGGCGGCGGACGCGCTCACGCCGACCCACCCCGAGCTGGCGGAGTTCCTGCGGGTGTACGGCGCGGGCCGCACCTCGGACGCGGTCGCGCACTACCAGTCCCACCAGAACTGACCCCGGGTCCCGGCCGCCGCTCGGGGGTGCGGCGGCCGGACCGGGGAGTGGCGGCGACAGGTCCCAGGGGAGGAGCGGCGCACGGCCATGGGTGAGGTCTTCGCAGGCCGGTACGAGCTGGTCGATCCGGTCGGCCGGGGCGGGGTGGGCGCCGTCTGGCGTGCCTGGGACCACCGGCGCCGGCGGTACGTTGCCGCAAAGGTGCTCCAGCAGCGGGACGCGCACGCGCTGCTGAGGTTCGTGCGGGAACAGGCCCTGCGGATCGATCACCCCAACGTGCTCGCGCCCGCGAGCTGGGCCGCCGACGACGACCAGGTCCTGTTCACCATGGATCTGGTGGCGGGCGGTTCGCTGGTCCACCTGGTCGGGGACTACGGCCCCCTGCCGCCGGCGTTCGTGTGCACGCTCCTCGACCAACTCCTGGCGGGTCTGGCCGCCGTGCACGCCGAGGGCGTCGTGCACCGGGACATCAAACCGGCCAACCTGCTGCTGGAGGCGACCGGGACCGGCCGGCCCCGGCTGCGGCTGTCCGACTTCGGCATCGCGATGCGGCTGGGCGAGCCCCGGCTGACCGAGACCAACCTCGTGGTGGGGACGCCGGGTTACCTGGCCCCGGAGCAGATGATGGGCGCGGAGCCGGACTTTCCGGCCGACCTGTTCGCGGTGGGGCTGGTCGCGCTGTACCTGCTGGAGGGGGCCAAGCCGGACGCCAAGGCGCTGGTGCAGTATTTCGCCGAGCACGGGACGCCGCCGGNNGCGGCGCGGTTCCGTACGGCGACGGGGGCGCGCAAGGCGCTGGCCGCGGCGGCGGAACTGCTGCCGGAGCCCGGCCCCGACGACGAGCTGATCGAGATCTTCGACCAAGTCGGCCCGCTTCCCCCCGGGTTCACCGCCGACGGCCCCCTCGTCCGGGCCACCGGCCTGAACCGCACGCCGCCCTCCCCCCACGGTCCCGACA
>MUMD01000242.1 GCA_002155895.1 Streptomyces rochei | reverse complement strand
CGCCGCGATCGTCGACATGACCGCGAGCCCCAGCGAACCCCCCATCGTCCGGGAGGTGTTGATCAGCCCAGAGACCAGCCCCGCGTCCCCCGCCGCCGCCCCGGAGATGGCCAGCGAGGCCAGCGGAGTCGCCGCGAGCCCGGCGCCCAGCATCATCAGCACCCCCGGAATCATGATCGCGGTCACATACGCGCCGTCCGCGGTCATCGTCGACTGCCAGCCGAAGCCGGCCGCCGCCACCAGTGTCCCCAGCACGGCCACGTTCCGCGCCCCGATCGCCGGCATGAAGCGCGGCGCGAGCTTCGACCCGAGGACCACCGCCAGCGAGCTGGGCACCAGGGCGGCCCCCGCCTCCAACGGGGAGTACCCGAGCACGTTCTGCGCGTACAGGGTCATGAAGAACCACATGGAGAACATCGACGAGCCGGACACCAGCATCGCCACGTTCGCCGACGCCACCGACCGCAGCCGCAGCAACCCGAGCGGCATCAACGGCGCCCCCGTGCGCGCCTCGACGAGGAGGAAGAGCCCGAGCAGCAGCAGCCCGCCGAGCAGCGGCACGAGCGTCGCCGTCGCCGCCCACCCGTCGGACTCGGTCCGCGAGATGCCGTAGGCCAGCGTGGCCAGACCGCCGGTCACCAGCATCGCGCCCGGCAGGTCGAGGCGCCGCCGCTCACCCGCCCGGCTCTCGGTCAGCCACAGCACCGCACCGGCCAGCACCACCGCGCCCACCGGGACGTTGATCAGCAGCACCCAGCGCCACGACAGCCCGTCCACCAGGACGCCGCCCACCAGGCCACCGGCCGCGCCGCCGCCCGCGCCCACGGCCGTCCAGGTCGCGATCGCCCGGGCCCGCGCCGCGCCCTCCGGCACCGCCGCGGTCAGGATCGTCAGCGTGGACGGCGCCAGCACCGCCGCGCCCAGTCCCTGCACGGCCCGGGCGAGCAGCAATTGCCAGCCCTCCTGCGCGAAACCGCCGCCCAGCGAGGCCAGCGTGAACAGCCCGAGCCCGACCAGGAACATCCGCTTGCGCCCGTAGAGGTCACCGGCCCGGCCACCGAGCAGCATGAAGCCGGCGAAGGCGATGGCGTAGGCGTTGACCACCCACTGCAGCCCCGACGCGCTCAGCGCGAGATCGGTCCGCATGGACGGCAGGGCGACGTTGACGACGGACACGTCGAGGACGACGAGGAACTGCCCGGCGCAGGCGAGCGCGACGACCAGCCAGGTGGGCGGAGGGGTACGGCGGCGGGCGGATATGCGGGCGGCGGCGGTGGAGGCACCGGAGGCTTCGAGCATGGGTGTCATGGTCTCAACCGAACCGTGCCCCTTGCATCGGTCTTCGGTACCTGGTGCGTCGGTATTCGGTCCTACCCGCCCCGGCACCCGCACCCGCACCCGCACCCGCACCCGCACCCGCACCGGCACCGGCACCGGCACCGGCACCGGCACCGGCACCGGCACCGGCAAGGCGAACCCCCGGGCGGGAGCGTCGTCAAGAGAAGGTCAAGAGTTCGTTAGGGACTCGAAGCAACGGAATAGTTGCCGCGGCGTACGAGGTTCACCCTGCACACATCACGATCACGCACCGCATCCGCCGACCCCGGCCTGGAGGCCCCACCCCATGTCCCACACGACGACCGGCGAACCCGCCCGGCGAGCGTCCGGAGCCACCGTTCCGGTGCTCGCCTTCGCGGGCATCGTCGTCGCGGTGATGCAGACCCTGCTCGTCCCCGTCATCAAGGACCTGCCCCGGCTCCTGGACACCTCGCCCAGCAACGCCACCTGGGTCCTGACCTCCACACTCCTGTCCGGAGCCGTGGCCACGCCGATCATGGGCCGCCTCGGCGACCTGTTCGGCAAGCGCCGCATGCTGATCGCCAGCCTCGCGGTGATGGTGGTGGGCGCGCTGGTCAGCGCGGTCACCGACGCCCTGCTCCCGATGATCGTCGGCCGTACCCTCCAGGGTTTCGCGATGGGCGCGATACCCCTCGGCATCGGCCTGATGCGCGACATGCTGCCGCGTGAACGGCTGGGCTCGGCGATGGCGCTGATGAGCTCCTCGATCGGCGTCGGCGGCGGCCTCGCCCTGCCCGCCGCGGCCCTGGTCGCCCAGCACGCCGACTGGCACGTCCTGTTCTACGGCGCCGCCGGCCTCGGCGTCCTCGCCATCGCCCTGACCCTCCTCGTCGTACCGGAGTCCCCGCTGCGCGCGAAGGGCTCCTTCGACCTGCCGGGCGCCCTGGGCCTCTCCGCCGGCCTGGTCCTCTTCCTCCTGCCCATCACCAAGGGCAGCGACTGGGGCTGGTCGTCCCCCACCACGCTCGGCCTGTTCGCCGCCGCGGCCGTGGTCCTCCTCCTGTGGGGCCTGATGGAGCTGCGCGTCGCCGCCCCGCTGGTCGACCTGCGCACCACCGCCCGCCGCGAGGTCCTGCTCACCAACCTCGCCTCGATCATGGTCGGGGTCTCCTTCTACGTCATCTCGCTCGTCCTGCCCCAGCTCCTCCAGCTGCCGTCGCAGACCGGCTACGGCCTCGGACAGTCGATGGTCGTCGCGGGTCTGTGCGTGGCCCCGCTGGGCCTGACGATGATGTTCACCGCGCCGGTGTACGCCCGTCTGTCGGCCCGCTACGGCCCGCGCACCACCCTGATCGTCGGCCTGCTGGTCATCGCGGTCGGCTACGCCGGCGGCCTCGGCCTCATGAACGCCGCCTGGCAGACCGTCGTCACCTCGGTGCTGATCGGCGCCGGCATCGGCCTCGCCTACTCCTCCCTCCCCGCGCTGATCATCGGCGCGGTCCCGGCCTCGGAGACGGGCGCGGCCAACGGCCTGAACACCCTGATGCGCTCCATCGGCACATCGGTGTCGAGCGCCGTCATCGGCATGGTGCTCGCCAACACGGCGAACGACGTGGGCGGGGTCGCCGTCCCCACCATGCACGGCTTCCGCGTCTCCTTCCTGATCGCCACCGGCGCCGTCGCGATCGGCCTGGCCCTGGCCTTCTTCCTCCCCCGCCGCACCCCGGCGACGACCACGCAGCTGCGCGCCAGCAGCGAGGAGGACGCCAACCTGGCCCGCGCCGAGCAGGCGCTGGCCGGCGAGGAGCCGACCGGTTTCCGCGGCCGGGTGCTGACCGCCGACGGCACGCCCGTCGCCCGCGCCAAGGTCACGCTGATCGACCGGCACGGCCGCCAGGCGGGCGCGACGCTCTCCGGCGCGGACGGCGCCTACGCCCTCGCCGTCCCCGCCGCGGGACCGTACGTGCTGGCCGCCCGCGCGCCGGGCCACGGCCCCCTCGCCCACGCGGCGACCCACACCGGCGACCGACCGGTCGACCTGGACCTGTCCCTGCCGGGCGAGACGGTCCCCGCCTGAGCCCCGCGCCGGCCGCACCCCCTGCCGCAGCACGCGGCGGGGGGTGCGGCAGCATGGGGCAGCGCCCCGCCCGCACCACCGAGAGGAACCCCATGCCCGCGGCAGCACCCACGCCGGAGATCCTGGCCGCCTTCGAGGCCGCGAAGGGGTTCATGCCCCCGCACGAGGGCCTCGCGCTGTACGCGGCGGCCGTGGAGGCCGGCGCGCTGGGACTGCCGCTGCTGGAGGTCGGCACGTACTGCGGGCGCTCCGCCGTCCTGCTCGCCGACGCCGCCCGCCGGGCGGGGGTCACCGCCCTCACCGTCGACCACCACCGGGGCAGCGAGGAGCAGCAGCCGGGCTGGGAGTACCACGACCCGGAGACCGTCGACCCCGAACTGGGCGTGATGGACACCCTGCCCACCTTCCGCCGCACCCTCAACCGCGCCGGCCTGGAGGAACACGTGGTCGCCCTGGTCGGCCGCTCCCCCCAGGTCGCGGCGGTCTGGAACTCCCCCCTCGGCCTCGTCTTCATCGACGGCGGCCACACCGACGCGCACGCGAGCGCCGACTACGAGGGCTGGGCCCCGCACGTCGCCGACGGCGGACTCCTGCTCATCCACGACGTCTTCCCCGACCCGGCCGACGAGTTCACCGGCCAGGCCCCGTACCGCGTGTACCTCAGGGCCCTCGCGTCCGGGGCGTTCACCGAGGTCTCCGCGACCGACTCCCTTCGCGTCCTGCGGCGAACGGGCACGGGGATCTGAGGGCGCGGTTAGAGTCGCTGACGTGTCGTACACAGGCCCGGACTTCGAACCACCCCAGCCCCGCCGCTCCCCGCTGCGCCGCCCGCTGACCGTGGCGATCGCCGCCCTGGTGCCGGGCGCGCTGCTCGGATGGGGCGTGTACGCGGCGGTCGGCGGCCCGGACGACGACGGCGGCGCGGACCGCGCGGGCGGTGCGCGGACGCCGGCGGCGTCGTCACCGGGCGTCTCGGCCTCCGCGGGCGCCGACGCCGAGGCGCCCACGGGCACCTCCCCGTCGGTCACCCCGAGGGACCCGACCGCCTCCGCCTCGAAGCCCGCGCCCGCCGCCCCGGCGAAGGGCCCCCTCAAGGGGAAGGTCGTCGTCATCGACCCGGGCCACAACCCCGGCAACTTCCAGCACCCGTCCGACATCAACCGCAAGGTGAACGTCGGCACGCACTGGAAGGAGTGCGACACGACCGGCACGGCCACCGAAGCGGGCTGGCCCGAGGCGAAGTTCACCCTGGACGTGGCCCACCGGCTGCGCACCCTCCTCGAAGCGCAAGGCGCCACGGTGAAACTGACCCAGGACGGCGACCGCCCGTTCGGCCCGTGCGTGGACGAGCGCGCCCGGATCGGCAACGAGGCGAAGGCGGACGCCGCCGTCTCGATCCACGCCGACGGCTCGGGGGCCGGCAACCGCGGCTTCCACGTGATCCTGCCGGGCTCCGTGCACGACGGCGAGGCCGACACCCGCGCCATCGTCGCCCCCTCCGCCGAACTCGGCGAGCGCATCGCCGGCAACTTCGTCCGCGCCACGGGCAGCGCGCCCTCCAACTACGTCGGCGGCGGCACCGGCCTGGTCACGCGCACGGACCTGGGCGGTCTCAATCTGTCAACGGTTCCCAAGGTGTTCATCGAGTGCGGCAACATGCGCGACGACAAGGACGCGTCCCTGCTGACCAGCAACGACTGGCGCCAGAAAGCGGCGCAAGGGATGTCTGAGGGAATCGTGAGTTTCCTGCGCGGGTAGCGATCAGCGCGCCGATCCCCGGGGACAGCCCCGAGGTGCGGACGATAGTGTCGTCCGTACGATGAGGGGCCACCCCCGCGCTTCACTCCGGAACCTGACGGCGACATGGTGACAGCGACGCCTCTACCGACGACGAGACGACCTACGAAGGACCTGAAGTGAATATCCGCTCCCTCACTCGAGGCGACGGCGTGGTGATCGGAGCAGCGGTGTTGCTGTTCATCGCGTCATTCCTCGACATCTACTCGATCGAAGGTGCTCCGGACAGCGCCGAAATCCCCAGCCTGTGGGGCAGTGGGTCGGTCGTACTCGGTGTCGTCCTGGCGGGCGTCATCGGGGCCGCGCTCGTCGTCGTGGCGCGCGCTCTGCCGCAGCCCAGGAAGGTGGCGGGCCTCGACCTCGGCCAGTTCGGCGTCGCGTTCACGGTCTTCGCGGCCTGGTGCGCGCTGGGCAACATCTTCGACCCGGCCGGAGCCTTCGACAACGACGGGGGCGTGGACAACATCGGGGCCGGCACGGGCCTGATCCTGGCCCTCGTCGCCACCCTGCTCATGGCGGCCGCGGCCGTCGCCACGCCGCTCGTCCCGGCCCTCAAGGGCTCCCTGATCCCCGCCGCCCGTCCGGCCGCGCCGCAGCCCTACGGCGGTCAGCCGCAGGGTGGTTACGGCTACCCGGGCGCGCAGCAGCAGCCGTACGGCGCTCAGCCGGGGCAGCCCGGTCAGCCGGGTCAGCCGGGCCACTCCTTCGGTGGCGGCCAGCCCCAGCCGGGCCAGCCGCAGCCGCAGGCCCCGCAGCAGGCGCAGGCGCAGCCGGCCGGGGACTTCTCGCCGTTCTGGTTCGCCGTGCCGGTGCCGCGTCCGCTGTTCGCGGAGGACGGCTCCCCGACGCCGATCGCCGAACTCGCGCCGGGCACCTGGTACCTGGCCGTCGAGCAGCGGGGCGCCCACCTGGTCGCGCAGACGCAGGACGGCCGTCGCGGTGTCCTCCAGGACACCGCCGGCATCCAGCGCGGCTGACCGCGCGGACCGTCCGTTCGACGTCGACGGCCCCTCGTCCACCGGAGTCTCCGGGGCGGGGGGCCGTCGGCGTACCGGACGCCGCAGGTTTCATACAGGCATTCGAGGCCAGACGGAAGTCATGTCCCCTCGAACTCGCAGTGGTTCCAGCGCCGGGACGGCCGTCGCGGTCGTCGCCGACATCATGGCCGGCGTCCTCGGGCTGTGGATCCTCATGTACCTGTTGGAAGCCAACCGGGCCAACGATCTGGTGCAGTTCGTCCACGAGATGGCCGACGTGCTCGCCGGCTGGTCGCGCGACCTGTTCACCTTCGACGAGGCGTGGGCCCGCGTCGTCGCCGGTTACGGCCTGGCCGCCGTGGTCTACCTGTTCGTCGGCCATGCGATCGCGGGCCGTCTGGGCCGCCGTTGACGCCTCGCGGCGCCCGGCGCCTAGACGCAGCAGTCCGGGTCGAGTCCCCTCGGCAGGCGGTCGCCGGAGAAGACCTGGCAGGTGGCCTCGTGGCCGCCCAGCGCGGCGACGGCGAGGAGCAGTGAACCGGCCGTCCAGGTGGTGAGTTCGCGCGGCCATATGGCGTCGTCGTCGAAGACGTAGCCCGTCCAGTACAGGCCGCTGTCCGCGTCCCGCAGGTGCTGGATCGACTGGAGGATCTCCAGGGCGTGGTCGGACTCGCCGACCGCCCACAGGGCGAGGGCCAGTTCGGCCGACTCGCCGCCGGTCACCCACGGGTTGGGCACGACGCAGCGCACGCCGAGGCCGGGGACGACGAAGCGGTCCCAGCTCTCCGCGATGCGGGACCGGGCCTCGGTGCCGGTCAGCGCGCCGCCCAGCACCGGGTAGTACCAGTCCATCGAGTAGCGGCCCTTGTCCAGGAACCGCTCCGGGTGACGTCGGATGGCGTGCCGCAGCGCACCGGCCGCCAGCTCCCAGTCGGGCTGCGGCTCTTCGCGCTGTTCGGCGATGGCCAGGGCGCAGCGCAGCGCGTGGTGGACGGAGGAGCTTCCGGTCAGCAGCGCGTCCGCGGTGTCCGTGCCGTCGTCGTCGCGGCGCCAGCCGATCTGTCCGCCGGGCTGCTGGAGGCGCAGGACGAACGCGATCGCCGCGTGGACGACGGGCCACATCCGGTCGAGGAAGGTGTCGTCGCCGGTGGCCAGGTAGTGGTGCCAGGCGCCGACGGCGACGTAGGCGACGAAGTTGGTCTCGCGGCCCCGGTCGGTGACGTCGTCGTGGGCGCCGTCGGCGTAGGCGGCGTACCAGGAGCCGTCCTGGTTCTGGTGGCGGGCCAGCCAGGTGTAGGCGCGCTCGGCGGCCTCGTGCTCGCCGGCCGCGTCCAGGGCCATCGCCGCCTCGATGTGGTCCCAGGGGTCGAGGTGGTGGCCGCGGAACCAGGGGATCGCGCCGTCCTCCCGCTGCACGGCGAGGATGCCGCGGACGGTGGCCGCGGCCTGTTCGGCGGTGAGGACGCCGGGCAGGACGAGGTGTTCGGTGCGGGGGGTGCGGGGCGCCCGGGACGAGGTCACGCGGCGTCCACCGGCGGCAGGTGCGGCTTGGTGGCGTAGGCCACGAAGCTCTTGCCGATCAGCGGGTTCAGCGCCTGCTCGGCGACCCGGGTCGCCAGCGGCTTCTTCATGATGTCCCAGACCAGCAGCTTGTGGTACGCCCGCACCGGCAGCGCCTTGTCGTTGTCGACGCCGAAGGCGCACTTCAGCCACCAGTACGGCGAGTGCAGCGCGTGCGCGTGATGGGTGCCGTAGGGCTTGAGTCCGGCCTCGCGGATGCGGGCGAGGAGCTGGTCGGCCTTGTAGATGCGGATGTGGCCGCCCTCGACCTCGTGGTAGGCGTCGGAGAGGGTCCAGCAGACCTTCTCGGGGCCGTAGCGGGGCACGGTGATCGCGATGCGTCCGCCGGGCTTGAGGACGCGGACCATCTCGGCGAGGACGCCCTTGTCGTCGTGGATGTGCTCCATCACCTCGGAGATGATGACGACGTCGAAGGACTCGTCCGGGAAGGGCAGGGCGAGGGCGTCGCCCTCCATCGCGGTGGCGGTGGCGCCGGCCGGGGCCTCGCCGGCCTCCTCCATCGCCGCGAACCACTTGGCGACCTCGCGGATCTCCTCGGCGTTCTGGTCCAGGGCGACGACCCGGGCGCCGCGCCGGTAGCACTCGAAGGCGTGCCGGCCGGCGCCGCAGCCGAGGTCCAGGACGCGGTCGCCGGGGGCGAGCGGGAACCGGGAGAAGTCGACGGTCAGCACGTGGCCCTGCTTTCGGGGTAGACGCCGGTGTCACTGGTGTCGCGGTGGGCGCCGCGGTCGCCGGTCGGGGCCGCGGCGGGGGTGGCCCCGGGGGCGGTGGCCGAGGGGCCGATGGCCTCGCGGTAGCGGGCTGCCGTGCCCTCGGCGGCGCGGGCCCAGGTGAAGTGCCGCAGGACGCGGGCGCGTCCGGCCGTGCCGAGCCGGGCCCGCAGTTCGCGGTCGCCGAGCAGCCGGTTCAGTCCGACGGCCAGGGCGCCCGCGTCGCCCGGCGGCACCGCGAGGCAGGTCTCGCCGTCGGGTCCGGCGACCTCCGGGACGGCCCCGCCGGTGGTGGCGAGGAGCGCCGTGCCGGTCGCCATGGCCTCGGCGGCGGGCAGCGAGAACCCCTCGTACAGGGAGGGCACGCAGGCGACCTCGGCCGAGCGCACCAGGTCGACCAGTTCAGCGTCGGTGATGCCCTTGACGAAGTCGACGGCGCCTTCGAGGCCGTACCGCTCGATCGCCTGGGCGACCGGTCCCTCGGCGGGCCGCTTGCCGACGACGACGAGGTGGGCGGCGGGCTGCTCGGTGCGCACCTTGGCGAGCGCCTCGACGAGGAAGACCAGGCCCTTGAGGGGCACGTCCGCGCTGGACGTGGTCACGATCCGGCCCGGCACCTTCGGCACCGACGGGTCGGGCGAGAACAGGTCGGTGTCGGCGCCGATGTGGACGACGTGGACGCGGTCGCCGCTTACGCCGAGGTGGTCGACGATCTCCTGGCGGGAGGTGCCGGAGACGGTGAGCACGGACGGCAGGCGGCGGGCGACGCGCTTCTGCATACGGGTGAAGGCGTACCAGCGGCGCACCGAGTACCGGCGCTTCCAGCCGTCGGCGGCGTCGAGTTCGAGCTGCCGGTCGACGGTGATGGGGTGGTGGATGGTGGTGACGAGGGGCGCGCCCACGTCGCCGAGCAGCCCGTACCCCAGTGTCTGGTTGTCGTGGACGACGTCGAAGTCGCCGCGGCGGGCGCGCAGGTGGCGGCGGGCGCGCAGGGAGAAGGTCAGCGGCTCGGGGAAGCCGCCGGTCCACATGGTGCCGACCTCCAGCGCGTCGATCCAGTCGCGGTACTCGTCGCGCTTCGGGGTGCGGAAGGGGTCGGGCTGGCGGTAGAGGTCGAGGCTGGGCAGCTCGGTGAGGGAGAGCCGGTCGCCGAGGCCGTGGTCCGGGCCGTCGTCGAGCACGGGGTAGGGCTGGGAGCCGATCACCTCGACCCGGTGGCCGAGGCGGGCCAGTTCGCGGGAGAGGTGGCGGACGTAGACGCCCTGGCCGCCGCAGAACGGGTTCCCCTTGTAGGTGAGGAGCGCGATGCGGAGCGGTCGCAAGCCGTCGGCGGCGGGCTCCGGACGGGGACCCGTCCGACTGGCCTCAGCGGTCACCCTGGGCCCCCTTCTCACTGCACTGTCCCGCGACCCTATGCCGGGACGTTAATCTAGAACAAGTTTCAGACTTGATCGTTCAGAGGCTCCGAATCTACCGGCAGGTAGGGACGCTGTGACGAGTGGATCAGGTGATTCACGCCACGGCCCGCCCGGGTGCCGGACACCCTGCCGGGCCGGACGACGGGGAGAAGGTGACCGAGGTGGACAATCCGGAAGCGGTCGCGCCCCCTCCGGGGCACCGTTCCGCCGGCCCGCCCCTGACCGAACGGCAGCGCGAGCGGCGCCGCCGCATCCTGCACGCGACCGCCCGGCTCGCCTGCCGGGGCGGCTTCGAGGCGGTGCAGATGCGGGAGGTCGCGGAGTCCTCGCAGGTCGCCCTCGGCACGCTCTACCGCTACTTCCCGTCCAAGGTGCACCTGCTGGTGGCCACCATGCAGGACCAGTTGGAGCAGTTGCACGCGACGCTGCGCAGGAACCCGCCGGGCGGCGAGACGGCCGCGGACCGGGTGGCGCGGACCCTGATGCGGGCCTTCGGCGCGCTGCAGCGCGAGCCGCGACTGGCCGAGGCGATGGCGCGCGCCCTGACCTTCGCCGACCGCAGCGTCTCCCCGGAGGTCGACCAGGTCTCGCGCCGGACCACGGCGATCATCCTGGACGCCGTGGGCGGTCCGGAGAACCCGACGGCCGCGCAGTTGTCGGCGGTCCGGGTCATCGAGCACACCTGGCACTCGACCCTGATCGCCTGGCTCTCCGGCCGCGCGTCGATCGCGCAGGTGGGGGTGGACATCGAGACGGTGTGCCGGCTGATCGACGTGACGGGGGCCGGGGAGCCCGTCGCGGCGGGCGGCGGGGAGCGTGAGCGGGCGCACGGTTCCGGGCCGGTTGCCTCCGGGTAAAGTGGCCGCGTCGTCATCACACCCGTACGGGGGGAAGCCGGTGCAATTCCGGCGCTGACCCGCAACCGTGAGCCACTCGCCGAGCCCCTGGACGCTCCGGGTGGTGAGCCGGACTGCCCCGCGCGGACGTGACCGGCTCACGTGCCCGGCACCCGCCGGCGCACGGGCACCGTCGAGGCATACGGGGCCGAGCCGCCCGGGAGTGCCCGTGCTGCCCGACCCCGCGCAGGGAAAGGCACCCGCCGCTCATGAACGTCCGCCGTCGCAGCAGCGCCGCGGCTCTGGCTGCCATAGCCGTGATCGGCGCCGCCGCCGCGCCCGCGGTCGCCGCCGACCCGTCGCCGTCCACGTCGTCGTCCGCGCCGTCCGGTAAATCCGACGGCACCGACGGCCTGTACGGGTCCGCCGACCCCCGGTACGACGGCGTCTGGCGGCAGTCCCTCGCGCTGCTCGCGCAGGACACGGCGGGCGTGATCCCCTCGTCGTCGGCCGTGAAGTGGCTCACCGACCAGCAGTGCGACAACGGCGCCTTCGCCCCCTTCCGCGCCGACCCGGCCAAGGCGTGCGACGCCAAGACCATGGTCGACACCAACAGCACGGCCGCCGCCGTCCAGGCGCTGTGGGCCGTCGGCGGGCACGGCGACGCCGTCGAGGAGGCCCTCGGCTGGCTGAAGTCCGTGCAGAACGCGGACGGCGGCTGGGGCTACACCCCCGGCAGCCCCAGCGAGGCCAACTCCACCTCCGTCGTCATCGGCGCCCTCGCCGCCACCGAGACCGACCCGGGCACCGTGAAGAAGGGCGGCAAGTCCCCGTACGACGCCCTGCTGGCGGCCGCCCTGCCCTGCGCCGGGGACGGCGGCGCCTTCGGGTACCCGGACCAGGACGGCAAGCCGGTCCCCAACGCGGACGCGACCGCGGCGGGCGTGCTCGGCGCGCTCGGCAAGGGCCTGGTCGCCGAGGCCGGCGAGAAGACCGCCGACGCCACCTGCACGGCCTCGGACCAGCCCACCCGCGAGCAGGCCGCCGCGAACGGCGCCGCCTACCTCGCCGGCGCCCTCGCGAAGGACGGGCACCTCACGTCCGCCCTCGGCGGCTCCGCCGAGCAGCCCGACTACGGCAACACCGCCGACGCGGTCGTCGCGCTCGCCGCTCAGGGCGGCAAGGACAAGGCGGCGAAGCCGCTGGCCTGGCTGGAGAAGAACGCCGTGAAGTGGGCCGGGGAGAGCGGCCCGGCCGCCTACGCCCAGCTGATCCTCGCCGCGCACGCCACGGGCACCGACCCGCGCGACTTCGGCGGCACGGACCTGGTGGCGGCGCTGAACGCGACCGGGCCGGCCCCGCAGGGGGTGTCGGCCGAGGACTCCGCGACCGCGAGCGACGAGGACGGGAAGGGCCAGAAGGACCAGAAGGACCAGAACGAGGACGGCGACTCCGGCTTCGGCGTCTGGTGGTTCGTCGGCGTCTGCCTGGTCTTCGGCATCGGCATCGGCTTCCTGCTCAGCGGCCGCACCAAGAAGCAGCAGCCGTGACCCGCCGCGTCGTTCTCCTCCTCCTGGCCGCGTTCATGCTGATCGGCACCGCCGGCCAGGCGCAGGCCGCCGGCTACCGCTACTGGTCCTTCTGGGACCGCGACGGCGACACATGGGTCTACGCCACCCAGGGCCCGTCCCTCGCCCGCCCCTCCGACGGCGACGTCCAGGGCTTCCGCTTCGCGGTGAGCGCCGACTCCCAGGACGCGGCCCGGCCCCGCGGCACGGCGGACTTCGCGTCGATCTGCGCGAAGACACCGGCGAAGGAGGGCACCAAGCGCGTCGCCCTGGTCCTCGACTTCGGCACGGCGTCCGACGCCCCGTCCGGCGAGACCCCGCCGGCCGCGCGCACGGCCTGCGCCCAGGTCTCCCCCGACGCGACGACGGCCGACGCCCTGGCCGCGGTGGCGGACCCGCTCCGCTACGACAACAGCGCCCTGCTCTGCGCGATCGCGGGATACCCGAAGTCGGGGTGCGGGGAGCAGGTGGCGGAGCAGGACCCGACGGCCACCCCGACGCAGCGGCCCGCCGCCGGCGACGCGAACGACGACGACGGCCCGTCGGTCGGCCTCTACGCGGGGATCGCCGTCGTGGCGGCACTGGCCGGAGCGGCGACCTGGCAGGCGAGGCGGCGCAGGAATGCGACCGACTGACGCTGCGAGGAACCGTGTCACGAGGGTGAGGGGGGTCCCCCCGCGCGATCAGCGCCTCGGGGCCCTCCACCCCGGCGCCTGGTGGCTGTGGGCGCTGGCCCTCGGCACCGCCGCCACCCGCACCACCAACCCCCTTCTGCTCGCCCTCCTCATCGCCGTCTCCGCCTACGTGGTCGTCGCCCGCCGCCCCCACGCCCCCTGGTCCCGCTCCTACGGGGCCTTCGTCAAGCTCGCCCTCGCGGTCCTCCTCATCCGCCTCCTGTTCACCACGGTCCTCGGCTCCCCCATCCCCGGCACCCACACCCTCCTCACCCTCCCCGAAGTCCCCCTCCCCGACTGGGCGCAGGGCATCCGCCTCGGCGGCCGGGTCACCGCCGAGGGCCTCGCCTTCGCCCTGTACGACGCGATGAAGCTCGCCACCCTGCTCATCTGCGTAGGCGCCGCCAACGCCCTCGCCAACCCCACCCGCCTCCTCAAGTCCCTCCCCGGCGCCCTGTACGAGATGGGTGTCGCGGTCGTCGTCGCCCTCACCTTCGCGCCGAACCTCATCGCCGATGTCCAGCGCCTGCGTGCCGCCCGCCGTCTCAGGGGCCGCCCGGACAGGGGCGTGAGGGGCCTGCTCCAGGTCGGGCTCCCGGTCCTGGAGGGCGCGCTGGAGCGCTCCGTCGCCCTCGCCGCCGCGATGGACGCCCGCGGTTACGGCCGTACCGCGCGGGTCCCGGCCGCCGTACGCCGTACCACCGCCGCGCTCACCCTCACCGGCCTGCTCGGCGTGTGCGCGGGGACGTACGGGCTGCTGACCGCCGCGGGCGGGACGTACGGCGTCCCGGTGCTCCTGATCGGGGTCGCCGCCGCCCTCGCCGGACTGTGGCTCGGCGGTCGCCGGACCGTCCGCACCCGCTACCGCCCGGACCGCTGGGACGCCCGGGCCTGGCTGGTCACCGGCTCCGGCGCGGCGGTCGCGGCGCTGCTGTTCCTCGCCGCCGCCCGCGACCCGGCCGCCCTGCACCCGGGCGTGGTGCCGCTGGTCGCGCCGTCCCTCCCCCTGTGGCCGGCGGCGGCCGTACTCGTCGGCCTGCTCCCGGCGTTCGTCACCCCCGCCCCCGAGCCCGCAGCCGCACGCGCACCCGCACCCGCCACCAAGCCCGCCAAGGAGCCGTCGTGATCCGATTCGAGGAGGTGTCGGTCACGTACGACGGTGCGGCCGAACCCACCGTCCGCGGCATCGACTTCGAGGTCCCCGAGGGCGAACTCGTCCTGCTCGCGGGCCCGTCCGGGGTCGGCAAGTCCACCGTGCTCGGCGCGGTCAGCGGCCTCGTGCCGCACTTCACCGGCGGCACCCTGAGCGGCCGGGTCACGGTCGCGGGCCGCGACACCCGCACCCACAAGCCGCGGGAACTCGCCGACGTCGTCGGCACGGTCGGCCAGGACCCGCTCTCCCACTTCGTGACCGACACCGTCGAGGACGAACTCGCCTACGGCATGGAGTCGTTGGGCCTGGCCCCGGACGTGATGCGCCGCCGCGTCGAGGAGACCCTCGACCTGCTGGGCCTGTCCGAGCTGCGCTCCCGTCCCCTCGCCACGCTCTCCGGCGGCCAGCAGCAGCGGGTCGCGGTGGCGCGGGCGCTGGCCGCCCGACCCGAGATCATCTTCGGTGACGAGCCGACCGGCAACCTCGACTCGCGCGCCGGTGCCGAGGTGCTGGGCTTCCTGCGGCGTTCGGTGGACGAGCTGGGCCAGACCATCGTCATGGTCACCCACGATCCGGTGGCCGCCAGTTACGCGGACCGGGTGCTGTACCTCGCCGACGGCCGGATCGTCGACGAGATGTACAAGCCGACCGCGGAAGCCGTCCTCGACCGCATGAAGGACTTCGACGCCCGGGGGCGCACGTCATGACCGTCGTGAAGACCTCCCTGCGCAACTTCTTCGCGCACAAGGGCCGCATGGCGCTGTCGGCGGTGGCGGTGCTGCTGTCGGTGGCGTTCGTGTGCGGCACCCTGGTGTTCACGGACACCATGAACACCACCTTCGACAAGCTCTTCGCGGTCAGCTCGGCCGACGTCACGGTCTCCCCGAAGGACGCCGAGGCCGAGGACGACCCGCAGAACGGCGTGCCCGAGTCGCTGCCCGCGTCGACGCTGGAGACGATCCGGTCGGCCGAGGGCGTGGAGTCGGCCGAGGGCGCGGTCGTCTCGATGAACGTGACCGTCGTCGACGCCGACAACGACAACGTGGGAGCCACCAGCGGCGCCCCGACCCTCGCCGGGAACTGGACCAAGAACGACCTGCGGTCGATGGAGATCACCTCGGGGCACGCGCCGCGCGGCCCGACCGAGGCGATGGTCGACTCCGACACCGCCGACAAGCACGACCTGAAGATCGGCGACGAGCTGCGCACCATCGCGCAGACCGGCGACTTCAAGGCGAAGATCGTCGGCATCGCCTCCTTCACCGTCACCAACCCCGGGGCGGCGGTCGTCTACTTCGACACCCCCACCGCCCAGCGCCAACTGCTCGGCGGAGCGGACCGGTTCAGCCAGTTCAACGTCACCGCCGCCTCCGGCGTCACCGACGCGCAGCTCAAGCAGAACGTCACCGCGGCCCTGGACGGCGGCTCCTACAAGGTCCAGACGGCCAAGGAGACCTCCGACGAAGGGCGCGAGGACGTCGGCGAGTTCATGAACGTCATCAAGTACGCCATGCTCGGCTTCGCCGGGATCGCGTTCCTGGTCGGCATCTTCCTGATCATCAACACCTTCTCCATGCTGGTCGCCCAGCGCACCCGGGAGATCGGCCTGATGCGGGCCATCGGCTCCTCCCGCCGGCAGGTCAACCGCTCGGTGCTGGTCGAGGCCCTGTTCCTCGGCATCGTCGGCTCGGTCCTCGGTGTCGCGGCCGGTGTCGGCATCGCCGTCGGCCTGATGAAGCTGATGTCGGCGGCGGGCATGAACCTGTCCACCGACGACCTGACCATCAAGACGGCGACCCCGGTGGTCGGCCTGGTCCTCGGCATCGTGGTCACCGTCCTGGCCGCCTACCTGCCGGCCCGCCGCGCCGGCAAGATCTCCCCGATGGCCGCCCTGCGCGACGCCGGTACGCCGGCCGACGGCAAGGCCGGCTGGATACGCGGGCTGATCGGCCTGGTGCTCACCGGTGCCGGTGCCGCCGCCCTGTTCACGGCCGGCGCCGCCGACAAGGCGAGCGAGGGTTCGATGATGCTCGGCGCGGGCATCGTGCTGACCCTCATCGGCTTCGTCGTCATCGGCCCGCTGCTGGCCGGCTTCGTGGTCCGGGTGATCAGCGCGGTGCTGCTGCGGGCCTTCGGCCCGGTGGGCCGGCTCGCCGAGCGCAACGCCCTGCGCAACCCGCGCCGCACCGGCGCCACGGGCGCCGCCCTCATGATCGGTCTGGCGCTGGTGGCCTGTCTGTCCGTCGTCGGCTCCTCCATGGTCGCCTCGGCCACCAGCGAGCTGGACAAGACGGTCGGCGCGGACTTCATCGTCCAGGGCAACCAGCGGATCGTGCCGCAGGCCGAGAAGGCGATGCAGGACACGCCCGGACTGGAGCACGTCACCCGCTACAAGGTCCTCGACGCCACCCTGACCTCGCCCGACGGCAAGACCGACGACGACGGGGTCACGGCCGCCGACCCGACCTACGCCGAGGACGTGCGCCGCGTGACGACGGCGGGCGAGCTCTCCGCCGCCTACGGCACCGACGCCATGTCGGTCGGCTCGGACTACGCCGAGAAGCACGGTGTGCAGGTCGGTGACACGATCTCCGTCGCCTTCAAGGGCGGGAAGACCGCGAAGCTCAAGGTCGCCGCGATCACGAGCGACGACGTCGCCATCGACCAGGGCGCGCGGTACATCAGCATCGAGACGATGCGGAAGTACCTGCCGGCCGAGAACGTCCCGCCGAACATGATCATGTTCGCCAAGGCCGAGGAGGGCCAGGCGGACCAGGCGTACGCGGCGCTGAAGAAGTCCCTGGACGCCTACCCGCAGTACCAGGTCGCCGACCAGACCGACTACAAGCAGGAGCTGAAGGACCAGGTCGGCCAGCTGCTGAACATGGTCTACGGCCTGCTCGCCCTGGCGATCATCGTCGCCGTCCTCGGCGTGGTGAACACGCTGGCGCTGTCGGTGGTCGAGCGGACCCGGGAGATCGGCCTGATGCGGGCGATCGGCCTCTCCCGCCGCCAGCTGCGCCGGATGATCCGCATGGAGTCCGTCGTCATCGCCCTCTTCGGTGCCCTGCTGGGTCTGGGGCTGGGCATGGGCTGGGGCGCCACGGCACAGAAGCTGCTCGCCCTGGAGGGACTGAACGTCCTCGACATCCCCTGGCCGACGATCATCGGCGTCTTCATCGGCTCGGCCTTCGTGGGTCTGTTCGCGGCCCTGGTCCCGGCCTTCCGCGCCGGCCGGATGAACGTCCTGAACGCCATCGCGACGGAGTAGTACCCGACCCGACAGCCACCGCACACGGGGGTTGCGGGGGAAGGGCCCGGCGCCGACGTCCCAGCAGGGCGGAGGCGCCGGGCCTCTTTCGGGTCACTTCCCGGCCTACCGAGTCGGGTGCCGGGCGGGCACAGGCCCGGGGTCCAGGGGCGGAGCCCCCTGGTACGTCCACGGCGGCACCGGCCACCACTCGGCCGACCTCGTCCACAGCCCCCGACGCGCCCGAGCGGAGAGACGTACGCTGGAGACACCCCGGCCCGCAGCGCGCGTCGGGCCCGTCGTGTTGTACACCCCCGCACGGAAAGCGCCCCGAATGAGCCTGCACGGTCTGCTAGACGCCGTCGTCAAGGACACCGCCCTCGCGGAAGCGATCACGGCGGCCGCAGACGGCAACCGCATGCACGTCGACCTGGTCGGCCCGCCCGCCGCACGGCCCTTCGCGATCGCCGCCCTGGCCCGCGAGACGGGCCGCCCGGTGCTGGCGGTGACCGCGACGGGGCGCGAGGCGGAGGACCTGGCGGCGGCCCTGCGCTCCCTGCTGCCGCCCGAGGGCGTTGTGGAATACCCCTCCTGGGAGACCCTGCCGCACGAGCGGCTCAGCCCCCGCAGCGACACCGTCGGCCGCCGCCTCGCCGTACTGCGCCGCCTGGCCCACCCCCGCCCCGACGACCCCGAGACCGGCCCGGTCTCCGTCGTCGTCGCGCCCGTGCGCTCCGTGCTCCAGCCGCAGGTCAAGGGCCTCGGCGACCTGGAGCCGGTCGCCCTGCGCA
Organism: Streptomyces rochei; assembly: GCA_002155895.1. GTDB lineage: Bacteria > Actinomycetota > Actinomycetes > Streptomycetales > Streptomycetaceae > Streptomyces > Streptomyces rochei. The sequence continues at coordinate 6,899 of MUMD01000242.1, read as the reverse complement.
CCGGCTCCACCGCCGACCTGAACGAGGTCGTCGAGGCCCTGGCGGCCGCCGCGTACGCGCGCGTGGAGCTGGTGGAGAAGCGCGGCGAGTTCGCCGTGCGCGGCGGCATCCTGGACGTGTTCCCGCCCACCGAGGAACACCCCCTGCGCGTCGAGTTCTGGGGCGACGACGTCGAGGAGATCCGCTACTTCAAGGTCGCCGACCAGCGCTCCCTGGAGGTCGCCGACCACGGCCTGTGGGCCCCGCCCTGCCGCGAGCTGCTGCTCACCGAGGACGTCCGCGAGCGGGCCGCCGCCCTGGCCGAGGACCACCCCGAACTGGGCGAACTGCTCGGCAAGATCGCCGAGGGCATCGCGGTCGAGGGCATGGAGTCCCTGGCCCCCGTCCTCGTGGACGACATGGAGCTGCTGCTGGACGTGCTGCCCAAGGGCTCCATGGCGGTGGTCTGCGACCCGGAGCGGGTCCGGACCCGGGCCGCCGACCTGGTCGCCACCTCGCAGGAGTTCCTCCAGGCGTCCTGGGCGGCCACGGCGGGCGGGGGCGAGGCACCGATCGACGTGGACGCGGCCTCCCTGTGGTCCATCGCTGACGTCCGGGACCGGGCCCGCGAGCTGGACATGATGTGGTGGTCGGTCTCCCCCTTCGCCGCCGACGACGCGCTGGAGGAGGCCGACACCCTCAAGCTCGGCATGCACGCCCCCGAGACCTACCGGGGCGACACCGCCAAGGCGCTGGCCGACACCAAGGGCTGGCTCGCCGACGGCTGGCGCGCGGTCTACCTCACCGAGGGCCACGGCCCGGCCGCCCGCACCGTCGAGGTCCTCGGCGGCGAGGGCATTGCCGCCCGCCTCGACAACGACCTGGACACCCTCAGCCCCTCCGTCGTCCACGTCTCCTGCGGCTCGATCGAGCACGGCTTCGTCGACCGGGCGCTCAAGCTCGCCGTCCTCACCGAGACCGACCTGACCGGGCAGAAGGCCGCCGGCCGCGAGGGCGCCCGGATGCCCGCCCGGCGCCGCAAGACCATCGACCCGCTCACCCTGGAGTCGGGCGACTACATCGTCCACGAGCAGCACGGCGTGGGCCGCTACATCGAGATGGTGCAGCGCACCGTGCAGGGCGCCACCCGCGAGTACCTGGTCGTGGAGTACGCCCCCGCCAAGCGCGGCCAGCCCGGCGACCGGCTCTACATCCCCACCGACCAGCTGGAGCAGATCACCAAGTACGTCGGCGGCGAGGCCCCCACCCTGCACCGCCTGGGCGGCGCGGACTGGACCAAGACCAAGGCCCGCGCCAAGAAGGCGGTCAAGGAGATCGCCGCGGACCTGATCAAGCTCTACAGCGCCCGGATGGCGGCGCCCGGTCACGCCTTCGGCGCCGACACCCCCTGGCAGCGCGAGCTGGAGGACGCCTTCCCCTACGCCGAGACCCCGGACCAGCTCACCACCATCGCCGAGGTCAAGGAGGACATGGAGAAGACGGTCCCCATGGACCGTCTGATCTGCGGCGACGTGGGCTACGGCAAGACGGAGATCGCGGTCCGCGCCGCCTTCAAGGCCGTCCAGGACGGCAAGCAGGTCGCCGTGCTGGTCCCCACGACCCTGCTGGTGCAGCAGCACTTCGGGACCTTCAGCGAGCGGTACGCGCAGTTCCCGGTGAACGTGAAGGCGATCTCCCGCTTCCAGACCGACACCGAGGCGAAGGCGACCCTGGAGGGCCTGCGCGACGGCTCGGTGGACATCGTCATCGGCACCCACCGCCTGTTCTCCTCGGAGACCAAGTTCAAGGACCTGGGCCTGGTCATCGTCGACGAGGAGCAGCGCTTCGGCGTCGAGCACAAGGAGCAGCTGAAGAAGCTCCGCGCCAACGTCGACGTGCTGACCATGTCCGCCACCCCCATCCCCAGGACCCTGGAGATGGCGGTCACCGGCATCCGCGAGATGTCCACGATCACCACCCCGCCGGAGGAGCGCCACCCGGTGCTGACCTTCGTCGGCCCCTACGAGCACAAGCAGATCGGCGCCGCGATCCGCCGCGAGCTGCTGCGCGAGGGCCAGGTCTTCTACATCCACAACCGCGTCGAGTCCATCGACCGGGCGGCCGCCAAGCTGCGCGAGATCGTCCCCGAGGCGCGGATCGCCACCGCCCACGGCCAGATGTCCGAGCAGGCCCTGGAGCAGGTCGTCGTCGACTTCTGGGAGAAGAAGTTCGACGTGCTGGTCTCCACCACCATCGTCGAGTCCGGCATCGACATCTCCAACGCCAACACCCTCATCGTCGAGCGCGGCGACAACTTCGGCCTCAGCCAGCTCCACCAGCTGCGCGGCCGCGTCGGCCGTGGCCGTGAGCGCGGTTACGCCTACTTCCTCTACCCGCCGGAGAAGCCGCTGACGGAGACCGCCCACGAGCGTCTGGCGACCATCGCCCAGCACACCGAGATGGGCGCGGGCATGTACGTGGCGATGAAGGACCTGGAGATCCGCGGCGCGGGCAACCTGCTGGGCGGTGAGCAGTCCGGCCACATCGCCGGTGTCGGCTTCGACCTGTACGTACGCATGGTGGGCGAGGCGGTCGCCGACTACCGGGCCTCCCTGGAGGGCGGGGTCGAGGAGGAGCCGCCGCTCGAGGTCAAGATCGAGCTGCCCGTCGACGCGCACGTCCCGCACGACTACGCCCCCGGCGAGCGGCTGCGGCTCCAGGCGTACCGGTCCATCGCCTCCGCCAACAGCGAGGAGGACATCAAGGCCGTACGCGAGGAACTCGTCGACCGGTACGGCAAGCTGCCGGAGCCGGTGGAGAACCTGCTGCTGGTCGCGGGCCTGCGCATGCTCGCGCGGGCGTGCGCCGTCGGCGAGATCGTGCTTCAGGGCAACAACATCCGCTTCGCGCCGGTGGAGTTGCGGGAGTCGCAGGAGCTGCGCCTGAAGCGGCTCTACCCCGGGTCCGTCATCAAGGCGGGCTCCCACCAGGTCCTCGTGCCGCGTCCGAAGACCGCGAAGGTGGGCGGCAAGCCGCTGGTCGGACGCGAACTGCTCGGCTGGGTCGGCGAGTTCCTGACCTCGATCCTGGGGTCCTGAGACCCTGGGGTCCTGAGGTCCTGATCCTGGGGTCCTGAGCCGCGGCGCGCCGCCGAGCCGCCGCCGAGCGGGCACCGAAGAAGCCGTCCACGGGGACAGGTCCCGTGGACGGCTTCCCTGTGTCGGGGGAGCGTGTTACTGCTGGTCCGGCCGGTTGCCGCCGCCCTCGCGTCCGAAGCCGAGCCTGTCCTCGGCCTGCTGCTGCGCGGTGTCGACGTGCTTCTCGTACTTGCCGCCGGTCCGCTGGTTGACCTGGCGTTCGGCGGCGTCGGACATCTTCCGTGACCTGTCCTTGTCCTTGCCGGCCATGCTCTTCATCTTGTCGAGGATGCCCATGCAGAGCTCCTTCCGAGACGTGACTCACTGTCGACCGTACGACAGATTTGTCCCGCATGCCCAATAAAGCCCACTTATGGTCTGGACCTCTCCGTCGCTACCGTGGTACCGGCGAACAGCAAGGGGAGGGACGCGCATGCGGCGGTACGGCAGGACGCGCATCGGCGGGAGGCACGTCGGCGGGAGGCGCATCGGCGGGGCGGCGTGCGCGGTCCTCGCGCTGGCGCTGGTCACCGGGTGCGAGGGCGCCGACGGGAGCGGACCCGCGACGACGGACGAGGGCGCCGGCGCCCCGGCCGCGGGCCGGGCCGTGAGCCCGCTGCGCAACCCGGACGGGACCGGCCCCGGCCTCGCTCCCGTCACGGGCGACGCCGACCGGGCGAAGGCCCGCGAGCTGATCGACGGCCTGACGACCAAGGGGCGCGGGCCGAGGACGGGGTACGACCGCGACGAGTTCGGCTACGCCTGGATGGACACGGCCGACGGCGTGCCGTACGCCCGCAACGGCTGCGACACCCGCAACGACCTGCTCCGGCGCGACGGGCAGGAACTGCGCTTCCGCTCCGGTTCGGACTGCGTGGTCGTCGCCATGACGCTGGACGACCCGTACACCGGCACCACCATCGAGTGGCGCAAGCAGAAGGCGAGCGAGGTCCAGATCGACCACGTCGTGCCGCTGTCCTACAGCTGGCAGATGGGCTCCTCGCGGTGGAGCGAGGGCAAGCGCGAGCAACTGGCGAACGACCCGCTCAACCTCATCCCGGTGCAGGGCCGCGCCAACTCCGCCAAGAGCGACTCCGGGCCCGCCTCCTGGCTCCCGCCCGACAAGTCGGTCCGCTGCGCCTACGCGGTCCGCTTCGCGCAGGTCGCCGCCAAGTACGAACTGGCGGTCACGGCACCGGACAAGCGGATGATGTCCCGCCAGTGCGGCGGCTGACCGGGCCGGCGGCCGGGTGACCGGCGGCCCGGTGGCTGGGGGCGGCGGCCGGTGACCGGCGGCCGGTGAAAACCGCTGTCCGGCCGCGCGCACCCCTGGCTACGGTGACCGGATGGAGCTGAAGATATCGAGCCTCGCCGAGCGCCCGGAGATGCTGGACCGGGTCCGGGAGATGGCCGACAGCTGGCCCGCATTCGCCGTCGAGGACCTCTCGGGCAACGCCCACTACCCGCGCATCGCCGTCGAGTTGCCCCAGTACGTGCAGTTCGCCGAGGACGAGCACGGCGAGGTCGTCGCCCACGGCCACAGCGTCCCGTTCGCCCTGCACACCGAGTGGCGCGGCACGCTGCCCGCGCGCGGCTGGGCCGAAGTGCTCGTGTGGGCCTTCAGCGACCTGCGCCGCGGGGTGCGCCCCGACACCGTCAGCGCCATCTCCGTCACGGTCGCCCCGCACGCCCAGGGGCTCGGCCTGTCCGGCAGGATGCTCGCCGCGATGCGCGACCACGCCCGCGCCCTCGGCTTCCGCGAGATCGTCGCCCCGGTCCGCCCCAGCGCCAAGCATCTCGAACCCCACGCCCCCATCGAGGAGTACGCCCGCCGGCTGCGCCCGGACGGCCTGCCCCACGACCCCTGGCTGCGCGTCCACGCGCGGGCCGGCGCCACCGTCGACTCGGTGGCCCCGGCCTCCATGACCGTCTCCGGCTCGCTGGAACAGTGGCGCGCCTGGACGGGCCTGCCCTTCGACACCGCCGGGGACGTCGAGGTGCCCGGCGCCCTGGTGCCGGTGCGCTGTGAACCGGAGCGGGGCTACGCGGTGTACGTGGAGCCCAACGTGTGGATGCGGCACCCGCTCTGACCGCCCCGCCCCGCCCGGGCAGGGGCGGTCGCGGCGGGTGCCGTACGCCGCTCAGGCGGTGCGCTGGTTCATCGCGTCCAGATCGAGGACGTCACCGGTGGGCGCGTCGGTGGGGACCGGCTCGTCGTAGTCGCTGAAGAGCAGGGTGCCGGAGTCGCCGGCGGAGCCGGACGCGTGGTCGAAGCGCAGGAGGTAGGGCTTGCCCTCGGCGGCGATGTAGAGCGTGCTGCGGTCCTGGCCGTCCGTCTCGAGCAGGGTGAAGGCCGGTGCGCCGTCGACGGTGGTGGCCCGGCCGCGGGTCACCTGCGTGTCGCCGTCCCCGTCGCTGCCGTCGCCCTCGCCGGAGCCGTCGGCACCGTCCAGCATCGTGTCCAGGTCGCAGAAGCTCGTCATGTCCTTGGCGTCCGGCCCGGTCGCGGACATCTTGGTCCACCGGCCGGCCAGCAGGGACACGAGCGCCTCGGTGTCCGCCTGCGGCTCGCCCTCGCTCTGCGCCCGCAGGAACTGCTCGTCGTACTTCAGGTAGACCGTGTCGCCGGTCTTGATGAGTTCGGCCTCACCCTGGCCGTCCATGCTCATGGTCCCCGCGCACTCGCCCTCGCGGTCCAGGGCGAGGTCGATCCGTATCGTGCCGCCGCTCTCCTCGTCCGGGACGTCGCCCGTCATGCGCAGCGAACGGGCTCCGGTGGTGGCCTCGAGGGCGCGGTCGGATATCTCGGTGGCGCTCAGCCCGGCGAACGGCCCCTCGGACGCGGAGGCCGAAGCGGACGGTGCCGCCGCGGCCTCCGCTCCGCCGGAAGCGGGCCGGGAGGCGGACGCCGAACCGTCCGGCTTCCCGGAGGCGGCGGACCCGGCGGGAGCGGTGGCCCCCGTGCCGTCGGGGCCGCCGGTGTCGCTCGGACCGGACTGGCATCCGGTGAGACTCGCGGTGGCCGCCGCGGCGAGAAGGAGAGCGGTGAACGTGGAGCGGCGTACGTGCCGGCGCATGGCGGAGTCCCCCCAGGAATCCCAGCAAGGCGTTGAACGGTGAGCGGTGAAGCGGTGAGCGGTGCGTGGTGAAGGTGGAGCGGTGACGGCAAGGACGAGCAGGGTGAGGCGTGGTGCGACGCGCGGCCTGTCTCGGGCCGCGCGTGGCGGGCCGCGCGTGGCGGGCCGCGACGACGAGCCGTGCACCGCGGAACCGTGCGGCAGGCGTGGGCCGGCGCTCAGAAGTTGCCGTTGCCGAGCAGCTCGCCGTCGGCATCGTAGACGGTCACGAGGCCGTTCTCACTCTGCTTCCAGTCGGCGAACGCGGAGGCGATGAGCTTCGCGGGGCCCATGCCCTCGCCCATGATGCCGCCGGTGAAGTCGGTGTAGACGTCGGCGGTGTCGAGGATGTCGTTCTGCTCCTCGGCACCCTGCACCTTGGTGACGTGGGCGACCGCCTCCTTCTCCGCGGGGGTGCCGTTCTTCTCCACGAACTCCTTGAACAGGTCGGCCTGGGAGGACTTCTCGGCGGACTTGTCCTCGGCCTTCTCCTGATCCTTGCCGCCGGCCTCGTCCCCGGCGGTCTTCGCGTCGGACCCGCCGCCCCCGGTGCCGCCCGGCTTCTCCTCCGCGCCGGCGGAGGTCCGGTTGTCCGCCTTGCCCTCGCCGCCCCCGTCGCCGGAGTTCGCCGACATCGCGCCGATGACGGCGAACTCCGGCGACGGGG
>MUMD01000241.1 GCA_002155895.1 Streptomyces rochei | reverse complement strand
TTCCGCCGTCCGCCCCGCGTCCACGTCCCCGGCCACCGAGAGCACCGCCCGCTCGGGCCGGTAGTGGCGCCGGAAGAACGCCTCCGCCTCGTCCGGCGTCATCTCGCGCAGCTCCGCCACCGTGCCGTAGGCGTCGCGCGCACCGGGGTACAGGGCGGCGAGGACGGTGTCCCACAGCCGGGTCCCGGCGTCCGACGCGCGTATCTCCTCGGCGACGATCGCGTTCTCGGAGCGCACGGTCGCGGGCGCCGGGGCGAAGCGCCGCAGCCGCCGGGCCTCCCAGGCCAGGATCTCGGGGAGCGCGTCGGCGGGGGCGACGGTGTGGAAGACGGTGTGGTCGCGGTGGGTCTCCGCGTTGCACATGCCGCCCGCCTCCTCGACCAGGGCGACGTGGCCCGAGTCCTCCCCGGCGCCGCGCGGGAACATCAGGTGCTCCACGAGGTGGGCCGTCCCGTGCCGGCCCGGCGGATCGTCGTCGCCGCCCGCCCGCACCGTCAGCGCCACGGCCACGAGCCCCCGCCCCGGCACCTCCTCGACCGTCAGCGGGAGGGTCACGACAGCGGCCGGTACACGGAGACGCACATCTTGCGGCTGTCGCCGCCGTCGAAGGGCTGCTCGCGCCAGCCGGAGTAGCGGGCGGACAGCTCCAGACGGGCGATGCCGGCGAGCAGGTCGAGTTCGCTGGGCCACAGGTACCGCATCACCGTGGTCGCGGACTTCGGCGGCTCCCCGTCCAGGAACAGGGTGTTGTGGACCATCATGTTCTGCGAGGCGGGCAGCACGCCGATGGACTCGATCATGGCTCCGCGCCCGGGCACGGGGTAGGTGCTGATCTCGTTCTTCTTCTGGACGTGGTAGTCGCTGGGGTCGAAGGTCTCGACGACGACGTGCCCGTCGGGCGCGGTGTGCCGGGCCACCGCGTGCATCAGGGCGATCTGCTCGTCCGGGGCGACCGCGCAGCACAGCGAGTTGAAGGGCGCGAGGACCACGTCGAAGGTCCGGCCGAGGTCGAGGGCGGCGAAGTCGGCGTGCACGGGGGTGATCCGGCCCTCGGGGTCCTTCTCGGCGAGGCGGGCGAGCATGCCCTCGGAGGAGTCGACGCCGTGCACCCGGAAGCCCTTGTCGGCCAGCGGCAGCGCCACGCGCCCGGTACCGACGCCGAGTTCGAGCACGCTCGCGCCGGACGCGGTGAGGGTGAGCAGGAAGTCGGCGATGTCCTCGAGATCCGGGGTGGCGGGGTAGATCTCGTCGTACACCTCGGCGAGGGCGTCGCTGTAGGCGGTGGTCAGGGCGGTGCCGAGACCGCCACCGACCGCGGTCTCGGGGGTCTCGCCGGCCTCGGCGGTCCCGGCGGTCTCGGGGATCTCGGCGGTCTCGTTGGTCTCGGTGGCGGGGGCCGTGGTCGTCATCGTGCCGCTCCCGGGGTGGGGTCGAGGTTGTTCTGGGGGTGCAGCGGGTCGATGCCCGCCTCGCGCAGGGCGCGTACGACGTGCTCCGCACGCCCGGGTCCGACGGGGACGTCGGAGGGCCGGGGGGCGTCGGCTGCTTCGGGGGCTCCGGACGCTTCGGAGGCGTCGGAGACTTCCGAGCCGTCGGCCAGGGCGCAGTCGATCAGCCCGGACGCCAGCGCGAACGCGCGGTGCTGGCCGAAGCTCATGCCGCTCTGGCCGGGGCGCGGGTCCTGCGGGTCCCAGGCGGCGGCGACGCCCGGCGCCAACTCCTCGGTGAACACCGAGGTGTCGGGCCCGGTGAGCGTCCCCGCGTACCGGGAGACCGCCTCCGTGACGGCGCGTTCGCCGGGACGGTGGTCGCCGTGCAGGTAGAGGACGACGGCGTCCCGGCGCGGGAAGTCCTGCGGGTCGGAGAGCACCTTGGCGTGGTAGAGGGCGGCCGCCCCCTCCAGCGCGCCGAGCGCGGCGCCCCACAGCACGACGGCCGCGTCGGCGTCCCGCGCGTGCAGGAAGATCCGGCGTACGGCGCCGGCGGGGCGGGGCAGCGGGCGGGAGCCCATGACGTAGAAGAAGCCGGGCGACAGTGCGGGCCGGGCGGCCTCCAGGGCGAGTTCGACCGTCTCACCGGGCGCGGGCGGGACGGACGGGCTCAGCAGGCGGTCGGCGGGGACGCGGGCGGTGCCCTC
>MUMD01000240.1 GCA_002155895.1 Streptomyces rochei | reverse complement strand
GAGGGGGAGGAGCTGGTCCCGGGGGGTTCGGACGTTCACTGCGCCACCTCCGCGCCGGCGTCCGCGTCCACGTCGGCGTCCGCACCGGCGACGGCATCCGCGTCCGCGTCCTCGTCCGCGGCGCCGCGGAAGACCCGTCGATACGCGGGTTCCGTGCGCCAGAGTTCGCGGTGCGGGCCGACCCGGCGGACCCGGCCGCCGTCGAGCCAGGCGACGGTGTCCGCGCGGGCCGCCGTGGCCGCCCGGTGGGCGACGACGACGCGGGTCCGGTCGCGCAGCGCCCCGGTGAGGACGGCGCCGACGCGGTGTTCGGTGACGGTGTCCAGGCTGGAGGTGGCGTCGTCGAGGACGAGCAGTCGGCCGCGGTGCACGAACGCGCGGGCCAGCCCGAGGCGTTGGACCTCGCCACCGGAGAGGGCCGCCTCCGACGGCGGGGTCCGGTAGTCCTCGGGCAGGCGTCGTACGAATCCGTCGGCGTCGGCGGCGCGGGCCGCGCGCTCGATCCGCTCGGCCGGGACCTCGTCCGCCGCCCGGCCGGTGCCCCAGGCGATCGCCTCGCCGAGGGTCTCGCCGAAGAGCACCGGGCGTTCGAAGGCGTGGGCGACCGCGGAGCGCAGGTCCTCGCGGGTCAGCCGGCGCAGCGGCACGCCGTCCAGGGCGACCGTCCCGGCGTCGGGGTCGGCCAGCCGGCCGGCGACCGCGGCGAGCAGCGACTTGCCCGAGCCCGACGCGCCGACGAGCGCCACGCACGAGCCGCCGGGGACCGTCAGATCGACTCCGTCGAGGACGGTCCCGCCCCCGGCGACCACGCGGACGTCACGGAGTTCCAGGGTGCCCGGACCCGGAGGGAGCGTCCGCGCGCCGTACTCCAGGGCGGGGCGGGACAGGGCCCCGCGCACCCGCTCGGCGCCGGCCCGTGCCCTGGCCAGGCGGCCGAGGAGCATCGTCGTCATGCCGACTCCGCTGCCGATGGCGACGTACTGGGCGGCGGCCAGCATCTCGCCCGCGGTGATGCGCCCGGCGGAGAGCGCGAAGCCCGCCACGGACAGCACGCCGATCTCCAGGAGCGGGGTGAGCAGGGCGGACCGGCCGGCGACGCCGGTCTGCGCCTGCCACATGCCGTGGCCCAGTCGGCTCAGCTCGGGCAGCGTCCGCAGGATCCGGCGGGTCTCGGCCTCGGCCGTCCCCGCGGCGGCGATGGTCCGGCGCCCGGCGAGGGCCTCCAGCAGGGCGGTCGCCAGGCGCCCCTGTGCCTCCTGGTACCGGGTGGACACGTCGGACATGCGCCGGGTGAACGTGCGCAGGACCACGACGACGGCGGGGAAGCCGAGCAGGAACGTACCGGCGAGCCAGGGGTCGATCAGCGCGAGGGCGATGACGCTGCCGACGGCGGGCACCACCGAGAGCGCCGCGCGGACCAGCACGGCGGCCACGGCACCCGCCTCGCCCGCCGCGCCCACCAGGCGGCTCACCAGGTCACCCGTGGCGGAGCGGGCCGCGCCGGGGCCGGTCCAGGAGAGCAGGGAGCCGAGCATCGAGTGGCGCAGGAGGGCGACTCCGCGTGCGGCGCCGACCCCGGCGGCCAGCTCGAACAGGGCGTCGGCGGCGGCCATGGCGGCCACGGCCACGAGGCAGCCGATCACCCACCGGCTGCCGCCGGCGCCGTCGAGCACGGCGTCGAGGGCCTTGCCGAGGAGGGCGGGGAAGAGGATCTGCGCCGCGGTCGACAGGGTCGCCGTGACGAGCAGCAGTACGGTCCAGGCGCCGCCCGCGCGCGCGGTGCGCAGCAGAATGCGGTCTGCCGCGCGCCCCGGGTGCCGGGTTACGCTTTTCAGCGGCTGGTCCGCGGTCATGTGCTGCTCCTTGTGCGAGGTGCCACGGGCGGCCCGGACCCGACACGGTCCGGCCGGCGGGTGATTGCCGCACCCGCCGACCGGTTCGTTCACGGCTTGTCAGCCGCGTCAGGTGTTCTCGCCCCGCGGTGACCGGGGGCGGGGTTCACCTGGCCGGATCAGCAGAAGACCCAGCTGGCGTCCGAGCAGTGCTGGCTCTTGCCGCTGCCGAGCACCGTCTCCTCGGCGGAGTCGGTGGGCAGTTCCATCTCCTGAAGGTCGAGCAGGGACATGCGGTGTCCTTTCGTCGATGTGGTCATGTGGTCGATGTGGCCGGTGTGGCCGGTGGCCGGTGTGGCCGGTGTGCTGATGGGTCCGCTGAGCCGGTCCGGATCAGCAGAAGACCCAGCTGGCGTCCGAGCAGTGCTGGCTCTGGCCGCTGCCGAGCACCGTCTCCTCGGCGGAGTTGGTGGACAGCTCCATCTCCTGAAGGTCGAGCAGGGACATGGTGATTCACCTCCTTCGGGCGCGGATGCGCGTGCCCGCGGTGCGGGCGCCCTCCGTGGTCGGCGGGCAGGTCGTGGGCCGGGGTCAGCGGCCGGGGGCGGGGCGTGCGGTCACAGGAACGGCAGGCGGGCCGGCCCCGTGTGCAGGGCGGAGCCGAGGGCCAGCAGGACGCCGGCGGAACCGGTCGCGAGATCCATCGACAGCCTCAGCAACTGCTCGCCCGGGAAGGCGAGATGCCCCTGGTACTCCATCGCGTGCCAGGACAGCGCGTCGATCTGCGCGGCGACGAGCGGGTCGTCGGACGTCGGGCGCACCGGTGACACGGCGGTGAGATGGGCCAGGATGCCCGCCCGGCCGTTGAACAGCCCGGACTGGACGTAGAACTGGGAGCTGGACGAGGCCAGCAGGCCCGAGGCCGCCGTGCGGAAGCGTTCGTCGTCGCGGTGGGCGCGGTAGAGGTCCAGGACCACGGCCGCCCCGGCGCCGCCTTCGGCGAGGTACGGCAGGGAGCGCCAGCCCTCGTTGACGTGCAGGGCCCCGTCGTCCCGCAGGACGCAGCGGCGGAGGTCCTGGCGGAGCGCCGTCGCCGCGAGGTCCAGGAACGTGTCGTCGCCGGTGGCCTCGTAGCAGCGCAGGAACAGCAGCGCCGGGCCCGACGAGCCGTGCATCAGCCCGGCCTTCGAGTGGGGGCCGCCGCTCAGCTCCGGAACGTCGGTCTCGGTGCCCAGCCGCTCCGCGACCGTCCGGGCGACGTCGAGGGCCGTGTCGCGCAGGGCGTCGTCGCCCGTCCTCCCGGCGAAGTGGAGCAGGTTGAGGCCGACCCCGGCCAGCCCGCCGTGCAGGTCCGTGCCGAGGCGCTGCCACCGCTCGCCCATGCAGCGGTCGAGGACCCGCCGGGCCTCCTCGCGGTACCCCAGGTGCTCCAGTACGTACGCCACCCCGTGGAGCCCGTCGTAGAAGCCGATCCGGGCCCGCTGCTCCCGGCGCAGCGCGCGTTCCAGCAGCCACCGCTCGTGCTCGGGCCGCCGGCCCGCTCCGGTGACGTCCAGGGCGTACAGTACGCCCGCCGCACCGTGGGCGATGTTGAGCGCTCCGGTGCTGAACTGCTCGATGTCGCCGGGAAAGAGCCGGTCGTCGCGGTGCGGCGTGGCACTGGCCCGTATCCCGTCGGCCAGTGAGTCGCGCACGCGGGGCCATGCCGCCCGGTCGGACCGGGGGCGGGGCGGCCGGCCGTCCCGCCCCCGGGGCTCACCGGCGGCGGTGCGCGGTCCCGCGCCGTCCCGGCCGGCCGGGGCCACGTCCGCGGCGGAGTCCCCGCCGAGGACGGCGCGGACCGCCGAGTCCAGGAACGCGCGCGGCACGGGGAACCGCGCGGCGATCTCGTCGGCCAGTTCCACCGCCTTGCGCAGGTCCAGTCGCAGCAGCGCCGTCAGCGGCAGGAAGACCGCCAGCTTGACGCAGCCCAGCGCGTAGTCGTCCGCGGCGAAGCCGGTGCGGTCCCGGGGCGCGGCGTAGGCGGGGTGCCCCAGCATGCGCACCCCGTCCGTCCCGGCCGGCGCCGCGACCTCGAAGTCGATCAGGCCGATCCGGCCGTCGTCGCCCACCATGACGTTGTAGGGGTGCAGGTCGCCGAAGACGATCCCGCGCTCGTGCAACAAGCCCACCGCGCGCTCCACCGCGTCGCAGACGCCGAGGGCCCACCGCGTGTACGCGGCGATCTCGTCCGGGTCGGCCCGCGGGCCGGTTTCCGGGTACTTCTGGCCGAAGTACTTGCTCAGCGGCTTGCCGTCGATGAGTTCCTGGGCGAGGAAGTGGTGGTCGCCGACGGTGAAGTAGTCGACCACCGAGGGGACGCAGTCCAGTCCGGCGAGCCGGTCGAGGATGTCCCGCTCCCACTGGAGCCGGCTGACCGCGTCCCGTCCGTCGGCCGTCAGCCCCGCGTGCGGGCGGGCCTCCTTGAGGATCACCTCCCGGCCGGTGCGGGTGTCCTCGGCGACGTAGACGCCGCCCCCGTTGGAGAAGTGCACCGGGCGGCGCACGACGTAGGGGAGATCGGTCAGGGAGTGGGCGCGCCGGGCCTCGGCGTGCGGCTCGAGGAACGGCGGCAGTGTCACCCAGTCGGGGACGTGGAAGCCGGGTCTGCGCCGGTCGGGCACGAGGGTGCCGTCGGGTCGCTCGACGGCCGGTTCCAGCACGCCCTTCTCCGAGACGACGTGGCGTTCGACGAAACCGCCGTAGCGCACGTACAACGGCCCCCGGTTCCAGCGCAGATCGCTGAGAATGTAGGCGCCGGGCTCTCCGCCGACGGCCGCGTCGACGCCTTCGAGGACCTCGCGCAGTTCCGCCTCGTCCGCCGGATATACGGTGACGAATTTTCCACTGGCGCCCCGCGGCGCGTATTTCATGTTCCGCAGCTGCAGGATGTGCCGGCCGCGCAGGAACTTGAACGGTATTCCCCGGGGGACGCAGAAATCCCAGACGGCGTCAAGTATCTTCTCGGCGTTGTCCTGGCACCCGGAGGCGTGGATCTTCCAGCCCTGCGCCGGGCGGCGCGTGTCCTCGGGGGAGCAGACCAGCCAGTCGTCCTGGCGCGTCTTCTTCCAGCCCGCGGGGAGGTCCCGGTGCACCGCGGCGAAGGCGTACTCCGCTTCGCCCGCCTCCCACGGCGAGTCGAAGAACGTGTGATCGGCCACACAATACGCGTCGTACCGCATCCCTGTGTCCCCCCCGAATACCCGTACTCCGCACTCTGCTTTCCCCGAACGTGAGGAAACCTTTCACACCCCGAACAGGTGCACCAGTACACAACGCCCAAGTTGAACCGTGAAAAACACATGGTTCAGGGTCGGCGAATCGGCCAAAGTGCGTCCCACGCTGGAGATTCGACTTTCTCCGGCCGGTCCTTCGATACGCTTTCGACGCCCGTTCCAGGGGACCCGGTCCGTTCGAGAGGCACCCGTGATACGACTCGCATGGCGGTCCCTCGCGGGCCGCAGGGCCGGCTGGGCGGCGAGCCTGGTCGCGCTCGTCCTGGCACTGGTCATGACGACGGCGTGCGCCGTGCTGCTGGAGTCCGGCACCCGGGCCGCGTCCCCCGTCGAGCGGTACGCGGGGACGGACGTGGTCGTCGGCGGGCAGCCCTTCGTGCCCCGGGCCCTGGAACTGCGCGCGGCGCTGGAGGATCTGCCGTCCGTGGAACGGGTGGTTGTCGAGCTGTCCTTCCCCACGACGGCGGTGGACGCCTCCGGGGAGCCGGTCGAGGCGCCGTGGGACGGGCCGTCCCTCGGGCACTCCTGGGAGAGCGCGGTCCTCGCCCCCTTCACGCTCCGGCGGGGCCGCGCGCCCGGCGGTGACGCGGAGGTGGTGCTGGACGGCGCCCTCGCCGCACGCCTGGGCAAGGGCACGGGCGACACCGTACGGCTGGCCGGTCCGGACGGGACCCGCGCCTACCGCGTCTCCGGTGTCGCCGACCCGCCCCGGCGGCTGACCCGTCAGTACGCGGTGTTCCACACCCCGCGGGAGGCGGAGCGCCTGGCGGCCTCCGCCCAGCCGGTGCGGGCCGTCGGGGTCCTCGCCGCGGCGGCCGCCGATCCGGCCGTGCTGCGCCGGGAGGTGGAACGGCGGGTCTCGGACGTGTACGGCGACGGCGGTGCGCCGGTCGTGGTCGCCTCCGGCGGCGAGCGGGCCGACGCGGAGTTCTGGAACGTGCCGTCCCCGGCGTCGGTCCTCTCCTCGCTGGTCGGCACCTTCGGGGTGCTCTCGCTGTTCGTGGCGGGCTTCGTCGTCTCGGGCACGCTGTCGCTCGCGGTCACCGGGCGGCTGACCGAGATCGGCCTGCTGCGGGCCGTCGCGGCCACCCGGGGCCAGGTCCGCCGGATGATCGCCGTGGAGGCCCTGCTGGTGACCGCGGTGGCGGCGCTGGTGGGTGTGCCGGGCGGCATCGGGGTGGCGCTGGCGCTGCACGGGGTGCTGGTGGACGGGGAGGTCCTGCCGCCGTCGTTCACCCTGTCGGTGGGGCCGGTCGCCCCCTGGCTGACCGTCGTACTGGCCGCGGCCGTCGCCCAGGTGGCGTCGTTCGCGGCGGCCCGGCGCGCCTCCCGGGTACGGCCGGTGGAGGTGCTGCGCGAGGCGGCGGCACCCGCGCCGAGGGCCGGGTGGGGGC
>MUMD01000024.1 GCA_002155895.1 Streptomyces rochei | reverse complement strand
GTGGGGGGAGAGCCGATGGGGTGGGCCGCGGAAGTACGGCCTGCCGGCCCCTCCGGGCCGGGACGCGGAGAGGTCATCCGGCCCGGAGGGGAGTCGTGTTCCGACGGATGGTCCGGTCAGGGGAAGGACACGACGGTGGACGGCACCGTGGAAGTGCCGGCGGGCACCGTGGAGGCACCGGTGTCGTTGATGACGTGGTTGTAGTGGCCCATGCCGCCGAGCGAGACCACGAGGAGGCTGTGGAACTTCACCCCCGGCTTGACGGGCGTCTTGAATCCGTGGTCCTGACGGATGCCCGGGTCGACGTTGTAGTTGCAGTAGCTGCCCAGGCCCCATGCCTCGTGGGTGTCGACCGAGTCGTCGACCCGGTAGGCGGCATACCCCTGCGTCGCACCGTTCTGGATGGCGGCCTGGTTCGGCGCGTCGTACGCCTTCTCGTTCTGGTAGAAGATCGTCCGGCCGCGTTCGCCGTACCACTCGACGTCGTACTTGTTGAAGTGCTCGACGAACAGTCCGGTGGCCAGGACGTCGTCGCCGTTGACGCGGACGCCGTAGTCGGCGCGGTTGGTCTCCCAGCCGACTCCGTCCCCGTGGTCGGCGCGCCACACCCAGGTGTGGTCGATGATCGTGTCGTGGCTGTTGACCACCATGCTGGTGGTGGCCTTGCCCGGGCCCGCCCCGCCGATGCGGATGTAGACGTCCTGCACGGTGGTGGGGTTGGCGGCGTGGTCGGCGGAGGCGCCCTGCGGGCCGATCTCCAGCAGGGTGGGGGAGTTGACCGGTCCGGCGTCGATGAGGAAGCCGGCCAGCCGCACGCCGTCGACGTCGGCGACCTTCATGGCGGTCACCCCGTTGTCCGGGATGATCGTGGCGAGACCGAGGCCGAGCACGATGGTGTTCGGACGGTCGACGTTGATCGTCCGGTCGACGTGGTAGACGCCCGGCGTGAAGAGCAGGTGCAGCCCCTGGGCGAGGGCGGCGTTGATGGTGGCGGCGGTGGCGCCGGGCTTGACGACGTAGAACCGGTCCAGCGGGATCGACTCGCCCTGCGGGGTTCCGTTCGCCCAGGTGGTGCCGCGGGCGTTGGTCCGCCTGGCGGGCGCGAAGACCTTGTACGCGTCACCGTCCAGGTAGAGGAAGGGCTTCTCCCGGGAGATCGGCGTCGTGTCGAGCGTGGTGTACCGGGGCTCGGGGAAGCTGGTGGCGGGAGCACCCTCGACACCGGAGAAGACCTGGTTCCACACGCTGTTGGACCAGCCTCCGATGGAGCTGTCACGGGTGTACCACTGCTGCTGCGAGTAGTTGCCGATCTGGCCGTCGATCTTGCTGTCGGCGATGTAGCCGCCGCTGGCCCAACCGTAGCCGTTGGGTGCGAGGTTGAGGCCGCCCTTGACGTGCATCCGGCGGAACGAGGCGGCCTGCGAGACCGCCCACCGGTTGGTCCCGTTCACCGGGTTCACCGCGAGGTTCTCGGCGCCGCGCCAGAAGTTCTGGGTGGCGTTGCCGTTGAACCAGCCGGCGTCGACGGTGATGTCACCGTTGATCGTCGTGTCGTCGGGGCGCAGGCCGAGACCGAGGACCTGGGTGTAGAAGCCGATCTGCGCGTTGAGGCCGCTGTAGGTCCCCGGCTTGAAGAGGAAGGCGTGCCGTCCGGAGCCGAACTGCGCCGACTCCTGCTCACGGAAGACCTGGTCCAGCTTGGCCTGGATGCCGGGCGTGGACGGGTCGAAGACGTGCACGTTCGGGCCGAGGTCGCCACCGCCCGGGATGACCGGGCCGGGGTCGTCGCCGGTGGTGCCGTACACCTGGAACTCCCAGAGGGAGTAGCCGTATCCGGTGGCGCGGGCGGTGCCGAGCATGCGGACGTAGCGGGCGGTGCCGGAGACGTTCACGGTCTCCGTGCCGCCGGCGCCGGTGGTCGTGGAGTAGGCGGTCGACCAGTCCGTGCCGTTCAGGGAGGTCTCGATGCGGTAGGACTTGGCGTAGGCGGCCTCCCAGCGCAGCTCGACCCGGCTGAGGGAGGCGGAGGCACCGAGGTCGACGCGGATCCACTGCGGATCGGCGGCGGCGCTGGACCAGCGGGTGCCGTTGTCGCCGTCGACGGCCGCGGTGGCCGGAGTGCCGTAGTGCTCCTGGCTGGAGGCGGTGACCGGCTTGCCCTGGGAGAGCAGCACGGGAGCGGCCTGGGCCCGTGTGGCGGGGACGACGGCGAGCAGGGCGGCCGCCAGGGCGGTGACCAGGACGCCGACGAGCCCGCGGCGGCCGGGTCTGCGCGCCGCCTGGGCCGTCGGTGGTATGCCGACAGGGGGCATGGAAAGTCTCCTTGACACGAAAGGTGGGAGAGCGCTCTCCGGAACCCTGCCCGCCGGGCCGGTCACGGTCAAGGTTCCGCGCACGGCTTTTCTTTTGGCTTTCATTAAGTGTGCGGGTACAGGTGCGGGGGCAGGCGGAAGCCGCCCCTCTCCTGCGTGGTGGCTCTCAGTGGCAGTGACCGGACTCGGTCGTCGAGCCGGTGCCGGGGGTACCCAAGTCGTCGGAGCGGCCGGCGTCGATGCGCGGCCATTGGGCTGTGGGACGCCCGATCGGCCGTTCCTCCCGCAGCGGCGGCCAGTCGGGGGCCCCGCCCAGGGTCCGGGTGGCGTGCCCGAGGCGCGGCCAGCCTGCCGGTGAGTCCTCCCAGGTCTCCTGGCGTCCGAACACCGTGAGGTCCATGAGCGCGTAGCTGTAGTCCACCGCCTCGGCCCCGCGACGTTCGGTCCAGTAGGTCTCGAAGACGCGGTCACCGTCGCGCAGGTAGCACACCAGGTGGAACAGGCCGGGCTGCCGACCGGTCAGAAGCGACTCGAGCGAGGGCTGGGCGGAGTACCACGGCATCGTCCAGCCCATGAAGGCGCGGTAGCGCAGACTCTCCTCGTACGACGTCCGCGCGTCCGCGAAGCCGTAGGCGGTGTTCCGCCCCTGACAGAACACGGCGAAGGTGATGTCGCGGGAGTGCAGATACGCCAGTTCGCCCACGTGGCTCATCACCCAGGTGCAGCCTTCGCACTGCTCGGCAGCAGGCCGGCCCGGCCACCACATGAAGTAGTAGGCGATCAATTGACGTCGTCCTTCGAACGCGTCCAGCAGCGTGGTGGGACCGTCCGGCCCCAGCAGCGGGCTGTCCGCGGCCACCTCGACCATCGGGAGCCTGCGGCGCGCGGCGGCGATCGCGTCGCCTTCGCGGGTGTGCGCCTTCTCCCTCGCCCGCAGCTCCGCCAACTGCCGCTCGAAGTTCACGCGGTCGATGACGGAGGGTTGCGCCTTGCCGGGGTTCTCGGACATCAGGGGCTCCAGGGATCGCTTCGTCGCGACCAGCGGGTCGCTCCTCGGCAACGTCAGTTGCCGGCCGGGATCACCGCCACGCGCATCCGGCCCGGCTCTACGTCTCCGAACATACCCCCGCGCCCTCACTCACCGTGGCGACCGACCACCTCTGCGTGTGCTGCGTACCGGTGAATCGCCCGCTCGGATCCGCTGACGCGCCGTCAACGCCGGCCCCATGGTGAAGGGCGTACTGGCCGGGCACTAGCCGGACACGGGTGCCGGCTGCTCATCCGCCCACTCGGCGAAGGTGGTGACCGGGATGTCCAACTCCCGGGCGAACTCGGGCCGGGCGGGCTGGAGGACCGCGTTGTTCCACTCGTGTCCGGCTCCCCACGCCGGCATGCCCGCGTCGAGAGCTTCTTCCAGGCTCATGGAGGGCGCGGTCACGGGCACGCCCCAGGCGGCGGACAAGGTCCGCGCGATCTGCTCCATCGTGCGCAGGTCACCGGCCAGTTCCAGTTCCACCTGGTGGAACCGGTCAGGGTCGCGGAGGGCGTGCGCGGCAGCCGTGCCGATGTCCCGCACGGCCACCAGGGCCAGTTCGGTCTCCGGCTTCAGTACCGTCAGCAGTCCGCCGCGCGGCCCCTTGGGCGCCAGCAGGGGCAGGTTCTCCATGAAGAAGGCGGGCTTGATCACCGTCCAGCGGGCGAAGCCCGCATCCCGCACCGCCTCGATGATCGCCTGCTTGGTGCGGAAGTAGTCTTCCATCGCCGCCCAGCGGCCCTCGGCCCAGCCGGCGGCCCGGGTGTGCGCACCGACTCCACTGGTCGAGGACTGCACGAACTGCCGTACTCCCGCGGCCTTCGCCGCGTCCATCAGGTGGGTGGCTTGGGCAAGCTCGCCCGCGAAGTCCACGCTGGTCTCGGTCATGGGCGGACTCTGCACCGAGAACACCGCGCGGACTCCCTCGACCGCTGGACCGAGGGAGTCCCGGTCCGAGAGGTCCGCCCGCACCAGCTCGGCGCCCAGCGCCTCGATCGCTCGGGCGGACTCGGACCGCGGATCGCGTACGAGTGCGCGTACGGGCACATCGGCGGCCAGAAGGGCGCGGGCCGTGGCCCCGCCTTGCCGGCCGGTGGCTCCGGTGACCAGGACGGTATCGCTGCTGTTGGGCATGGTTGTTGCTCCTCACGGATCGGAGAACGTAAACGGCGGGGCCCGCCGTTTAGCCTGTCGCTAAGATATGGCGGGGCCCGCCGTTTAGCAATGAGGAGATCATGACCGGTCAGCGCTCGGACGCCCGACGCAACTACCAGCGCATCCTCGCCGTCGCCGAGGCCGAGGTCGCCGCGCACGGCGCCGAGGCATCCCTGGAGCAGATCGCCCGCACCGCAGGCGTCGGTTCGGCGACCGTGCGCCGTCACTTCCCCACCCGCCGTGCCCTGCTCGAAGCCGTCTTCCAGGAGCGCGTCGAGGGCCTGTGCGAGCGCGCCCACCGGCTGAGCGCGACCGAGGACGGCCGCACCGCCCTCCTGGAGTGGCTCCGCGCCCTCGTCCGCTACGCCGTCTCAGCCCGCGGATTCGCCAACACCCTCAGCTACGAGCCCCCCGCCGAGGAACCCTCCCCGCACTCCTGCGGCGACAGAATCGCAGCGGCCGGAACCCCCCTGCTCCAGCGGGCCGTTCACGACAAGGCGGTCGCACCGCACGTCACCTTTCACGACCTGCTGACCCTGGCCGTCGGCATCGCCCTGGCCACCGAGCACCACAAGGACCCCGAGACCCAGGCCGACCGCCTGTTCCGTCTCGCGGTCGAAGGACTCAGCCCTGAGCACGGCATCGCTGCGGTGGAGACAGAAGATCTGCCGAACGGGCGGTTGTGACCGTCTTCTGCTTCTCTCGGAGTCCCTCAACGGGTGATCGACGACCGGTCGGTGAGGACCGCCTCGTAGACCTGGTGTGCGTGCGGGCCGCGGGTACCGGTCCCACGCGGGCGGGGATCGAGTCGGCGGGGGAGTGGTCGTTCAGGTGTGCCTCGTTCCCTCCGCGTCGCCCAGCGAGGTCAGGTGGGCGGTGTCGCCCCAGACGGCCAGACGCAGCCGGTCGCCGTCGCCGTTCCAGCGCGACACCGAGGCGTTCGGGACCGGTGGCAGCTGCTCGGGCGCGACGGCGCCGATTCCGGCGAGGACGTGACGCAGGGCGATGATCACCCCGTCGTGTGCGACGACCAGGACCCGCCGCCCGGGCGCGGCCCGCCCGAGGTCGTGGATGAACTGGCCGACGCGTACGGCGACGTCGGTGAGGGCCTCCCCGCCCGGCGGCCGGTAGCACCACTCGCCGATCAGCTCCCTGCGGTCCGCCTCCTGCGGCGCCCGGGCCCGTAGGGCGGTCGGGGGATGCAACTCGAAGACCCCCATCTCCCGGTCCCGCAGCCGCTCGTCGACCAGCACGTCCAGCCGCGGCCCGCCGAGACCGACGGCCCGGGCCGCCATCCCCTCCCACGTCTGCGACGCGCGCGTATAGGGCGAGCAGACCACCAGGTCCGGCCCGGCCTCCGCGGCCTGCCCGGCCAACCAGTCGCCCAGCGCGACCGCCTGCGCGACGCCCAGGGCGGACAGCGGCACGTCCCGGTCCCGGCCGGGCACCGGCCCGGTGGCACCGGACTCCTCCGCCGCGGCGAAAGCGACGTTGGCCGTGCTCTGCCCGTGCCGCACGGCCCACAGTCCGGCCAGCGCGCAGGGCGGCACCAGGGCAGTCGGCGGCACCGCATCAGGCTGCGTCCGTACAGTCATGACGTCCCTTCACTGCCCGCTGGTCGGCAGCCCGCCGACCGCTCGCACGCGACGATGTGTGCGGTCGTCGAGCAGGCCGCCTGGGGATCCGCCACGGGTACTGAGGTCGAAAAACATCGGAAAACGCTCAGTGGATGGTAGGGCACACGAGGGTGTGGAATGCCGCGAAGGACACGGAAGTTGATCGCAGCATGACTCAAAGACCAGCGCCTCGCTCCCTGTCCGACGAAGCCCTCTCCGACCTGCTCGCCGAGCAACAGTTCGGGACCCTCGCCACGGTCAAGCGGAGTGGCCATCCGCATCTGACCACGATGCTCTACAGCTGGGACCCCGAGGCCCGCATCGTGCGCTTCTCCACCACGGCCGACCGCGTCAAGGTCAAGCACCTCCAGCGCGACCCGCGAGCGGCGCTGCACGTGCAGGGTGGCGACGTCTGGTCGTTCGCCGTCGCCGAGGGTGTGGCGGAGACTTCCGAGATCACGACGGTTCCCGGTGACGCGGTCGGGCGGGAACTGCTCGCGATGGTCCCGACGGCCGCGAAGCCGAAGGACGAGGACGCGTTCCTCCGGCAGCTGGTCGCCGAGCGCAGGATCGTCCTTCGGTTGAGGGTGGAACGGCTCTACGGAACGGCTCTGGACGTCAACGGCTGAGGGGCTCCTGTCCCAGGGCTCGGCGCATCCGGCGGAGGCGGTCCAGGGAGCGGCGGCGCATCCACAGGACCCAGGAGCACAGCGCGACCATGCCGACCGTGAAGAGAAGGGGGAAAGTCAGGGACCCGGTGACGGCCCCGAGGACGAGCATGCCGACGGCGACGAGGCCCATGGCGCCGAGCCAGTACGGCAGCCACTTGCCCGCCCGCTCCATCTGGCCGAGCTGCTGGGCGACCAGCCGTCGCATGACCACCTGCTCCTCGGGATCCTGCGGCACCTCGTGATGACGGATCTTCCGGCTCAGATCGGCGAGTCCGCCCGCATCGGTGCCCGCGGCCCGGGCGGCCCGGCGGCGCTGGACGGCCAGTACCGTGATGGCGATCCCGGTGTAGAAGGCGCTCTGGAACACCCAGACAGCCGGATGCTCGCCCCTGCGGAACAGGGCTGTGATGCCCAGAGCCAGCAGAAAGACCAAGATCGCCTGCGCGGTCGTGCTGCGGTCGAGTAAGCGCTTGAGCGAGAGCACAGCGCGGGCCTCCTCGAAGGGGAGTCGGGACAGTGTCGTCGCCTCCCGGTTACCCCGCTTCCTCCCCCTCATCGAGGCCGTGTGCGGGCGCGCTCGCCCACGACGGCGATCCCTACGACGCGTCCGTGGCGAGCGCACGGCCGTCGAAGTGGCCCTACGACCGCTGTCCCGGCGGCGACCGGCGGTGCGCCGGTGTGCGCTCCGCGGTTCTCGCTGCCGGTACGTGCTTCGAGAGCCGGAGCGGACGGACCGATCGAGCCACATTCACTTCGCCGGTTTTGAGTCTGTGACGCTCCGGTAACACCGGCCCGGACCGGTAGGTTCCGCCCCCGCCTTCACGCCACCGCCCCTCACAGCACCCACGGGAGCAGCCACAGCGCATTCCGCCTCCCGGGGGCATCACGGTGACCCGGTGCGCGAGGGACGTGTTCCGGCCTGAGCCCTCGCCGCCAGGGGCGGCGTTCCGGGCGTCCAGAACGGCGTGTTGGCATCGCTTCGCCCCCGTCCGACCGGACTGTGTGCTTCTCGGGGGGCGCCCAGGGGCAGACGGCTTGGGGACTGGGGGACGAGCCCGGTGGTCCGCAGGGACGACCGGGGAAGGCAGGGGGTTGCACATGGTCCGTGTTCTCGTGGTGCACGACGCCGCGCTGCTGCGGTCGGCGCTGGTACAACTGCTGCGGTCCGCCGACGGACTCGAGGTGTCGTCCATGCCGGCCCGCTGCGACGAGCCCGACGACCACGACTTACCCGTGGACGTGTGCGTGGTCGACGGGCACTGTCTGGAGGGCCCGCGGGACGAAGTGGCCCGAGCGTCCTTCTGGGGCCGGTGCGGGACGCGGCTCGTCGTCCTCGCGACACCCGAGCGGCCGGGGGTGTTGCGCAGGGCCTTCGACGCCGGGGTGCTCGGGTTCCTGGACAAGGACGCGCCCGCGCGGCGGCTGATAGACGCCGTGCACATGGTGGCCAAGGGGGAGCGCTTCCTCGACGAGCGGCTCACGGTCGCGCTGCTGCGGGCCTCGGAGATGCCACTGACGGCCCGCGAGCTGAGCGTCCTCTCCGAAGCCTCACGAGGATCGTCCGTCGCCGAGATCGCCGTCGGCCTGCACCTGTCCCGGGGGACGGTCCGCAACTACCTGGCCAGCGCGATCCGCAAGGTCGGGGCGCGCAACCGCGTGGACGCGATCCGCATCGTCCAGAACGCCGGCTGGTTGTGAGCAGGGCCGGAGGCGTACGGACACCCGGCGCGCGGACCTCGTACCCTCAGGTACGGCTCCAGTGCCCCACCAGGTCGCGGTAGAGGGAGGAGCGTTCGAGCAGTTCCTCATGTGTGCCGTACGCCGCCCGGCGGCCGTCCAGCAGCAGTACCCGGTCGGCCCGGACCGCCGAGGACATGCGGTGGGCCACGACCAGCAGTGTTCCCGGACGCCGGGCCAGCGCCTCCTCGGCGCGCTCCTCCGACGCGGCGTCCAGGTGGCAGGTCGCCTCGTCGAGCAGGAGCAGCCGGGCCTCGGACAGGTACGCGCGCGCCAGCACGAGCAGCTGGCGCTCGCCCTGGGACAGCGCGTCGGGCCGCAGGTCCGCGTCGAGCCCGCCCAGCCGCTCGACGAGGGGCGCCGCGCCCAGCTCCAGGACGGCGGCCTCGACGGCGGCCCGGGAGGCGTCGGGGCGCAGGTACGTCAGATTGTCGCGGACCGTCCCGGTGAACACGTACGCCTGCTGGGGGGCCAGGACCCGCAGCGCGCGGAGCTCCGCCGGCAGGTGGCCGGTCACCTCCCGGCCGGCGACCCGCACGGTACCGGTCTGCGGTGTGCACAGACCGGCGACGATCCGGGTGAGGCTCGACTTGCCGATGCCGCTGGGGCCCACGACGGCCACGTGCTCGCCGTCCTCGACACGCAGGTCCAGCGCGTCGAGAACCGGCTCCGCCCGGGCGCCGTACCGGAGGGTCACCCCGCACAGCTCCACCGCAGGGGCCGCCCGCGACCGGGACGGAGCCGGCAGGCCGGGGACGGTCGCCCGCCACGGGGGCGGGGACGCGCCGGCGACGGAGGGGCCCTCCTCCGGGCCCGTGAACCGTTCCAGGACGACGAGCAGCCGGCTCCCCGCCGCGCCGATGGCGGTCATGAGGGTGTGCAGCGCGGGCAGCAGCGCCTGCGCGAGGTAGGTGAACGCCCCCAGCAGAGCGCCGGTGGTGACACCCCGCGCGCGCAGCCAGGGCACGCTCACCAGCAGGAGCAGCACGGGCAGTTGGGCGGAGACCCCGAGGGCCACGGCGCGTACCGCCGCCCAGCGGGCGAGGACACGGGAGGTCGCCGCGGCACGTGCGACGAGGCGCTCTCCGTCCCTCGACACGTCCTGCTGAGTACCGCACGCGGTGATGTCGCGCAGCGCCTTCCGCACCCGCGCGGCGTGGTCGCCCAGTGCCTCGTCCGCCGCGAGGGCCCGTCGCTGGGCCGCCGCCATCGGACGCAGCGTCAGCAGGAACAGGGCCACGCACCCGGCCAGCGGTGGGAGGACGACCAGAAGGAGAGCCGGGTGCAGAGACAGCAGGCCGGCGAGTGCACCGGCCGCCGTGAAGACGAACGAGCGCAGGGTGAGCACCACACCGGCGAAGCTGTCCCGCACCATCTCCACCTGGTTGGTGAGCCGTGAGACGGCCGCCTTGTCCCCACCGCCGGGACGGGCCAGTGCGCGGGCCAGGGAGCGGTCCACCGCCCGGCGCACGAGACGGTCACGCAGCGGTTCCGTCAGCCCGGCCAGCTCGGCGAAGACCCCTCTGATCACCGGCGCTCCCAGCAGCACCGCACAGGCCGCCACGGCCAGCCAGCCGAGCCCCGCCGCGGTGTCCCCGGCGAGGAAACCCCGGTCGAGGGCCTGGGCCACGCCGTAACCGACCAGGAAGGTCTGGGCCGACTCGGCCACCGACCACGCCGCGAGCCGCGCGAGCACGGCCTTGCGTGCGGCGAGGAAACGACGGGCGGACGGCCCGAGCCGGTGCTCGTCCCCCGACCGGCGGCGGACGTCCGCCGCGCCTCGCCGGTGCTCCGCGCGGGTCACGGCGCTGCCTCCCCGGTCCTCCGAGCGGGTCACGGCCGCGCCTCCCCGGTCCACTTCCGAGCGGGTCACGGCCGTGCCTCCCCGGTCCACTTCCGAGCGGGTCACGGCCGCGCCTCCCCGATCCTCCTCCGGGCGGGTCACGGCCGCGCCTGCTTCTGCAGCGTGTCGGCCGACCCCGCGGCGGTTTCGCCGTCGCGGTCGTGGGAGGGCGCTTCGGCGCCTTCTTCGCGGGCACCGAACACCGCCCGGTAGGCGGCCTCCCGCCACAGCAGCCGATGGGGGCCCACCGCCCGGACCCGGCCGTCCTCCAGCCAGACGACCAGATCGGCCCGTGCGGCCACCGACGGCCGGTGCGTCACGACCAGCCGGGTGACGACGGAGGGGGAGCGCCGCTGTGCCCGCTCCACCGCGTGCTCCGTGGCGGTGTCCAGGCTGGAGGTCGCGTCGTCCATGACCAGCAGCCGTCCCGTGTGCGCGAACGCCCGGGCCAGCCCCAGACGCTGGTACTCACCCCCGGACAGGGGCGCGTCGGCGAGCAGTGTGTCGTACCCCCGCGGCAGCCGGTGCACGAAGGCGTCGGCACCGGCGAGGCGGACGGCCGACCTGACCTGATGAGGGGAGACGGCGCGAGGACCGGCGGCCACCGCCTCCGCGACCGTACGCTCGCCCAGTTCCGGACGTGCGAAGGCGAAGCCCACCTCGGCGCGCAGGCACGTCCGGGTCAGCGAAGGGAGAGGTGTTCCGTCCAGCAGGACCTGCCCCCGGTCGGGGTCGAGCAGCCGGCCGGCGACGGCGGCCAGGACGGACTTGCCCGAGCCGCTGCGCCCCACGACCGCGGCGGTCCGGCCGCCGGGCACCGTCAGCAGGTCCGCCCGCAGGACCTCCGTACCGTCACGCGAGACCCGTACCCCGCGCAGTTCGAGCGTGCCCGGCCCTCCCGGAGCCAGCGTCCGGGGCCCGTACGAGAGGGCGGGCAGTCCCTCGAGACCGCGGGTGCGCTCCCGGGCCGAGCGTCCCCGGGCCACCGCACCGACCAGCGTGGCCGCGCCTCCGATCCCGGCGGCCAGTTGCGCGTACCGGATGACCGCGAGCAACTCGCCGGCGGTCAGGGCACCCGCTCCGAGCCTGAGCCCGCCCACGGCGGTGGCGGCCACGGTCAGCAGCGGCACCAGCACACCGCCGGTGGCCAGCGCCCGCCCGTGCAGCCTCCACATGCGCTCACCGAGCGTGCCCAGTTCCGGCAACGGGCGCAGGACGCGCTCGCGTTCCCGGGCGGCGGTACCGGCGGCGGCGACGGTTTCCGCGCCCTCGACGGCCTCCAGCAGCCGGGACGCGATGTCCGACTGCACCCGCTGGTAGGCCCCGACCGAAGTCCCCGTGTCCCGTGCGAAGGTCCGCAGTACCCACGCCAGGGCCGGCAGGCCGACGAGGACGCAGGCGGCGACCCACACATCGACGACGGCCAGGGCGATCAGGGCGCCGGCCGGTGTGACGAGCGAGGCCGTGAGGGCGGCCCTGGCGGTCGGGGCGGCGCCCGCGTCCGAGGCGTTCAGGGTGAGCCGGGTCGCGACGTCACCGGGGGAGTGCGCGCGGGCGGTGTCGGGCACGGCGTGCAGGAGCCCCCGCAGGGCGCGGGAGCGGATGGCGGCTGTCCAGTCGGCGGTGCACCGACCGGTCAGGAACGCGGTGAGGCCGTCGAGCAGGATCTCGCCGACGAGGAGGGCGACGCTCGCGGCGAGCCAGGGACCGGCGTCGTGCCCGCCCAGCAGCAGGTCGAGGGTGCGACCCAGGACGAAGGGCTGGGCTACGGCGGCGGCGGCCCCGGTGACCGAACACCCCAGTACCAGCAGTTCCGGCGCGCGCCCCGGGCCGGCGCTGGGCGGCGTGGCCACCGGAGGCGTCCGCCCCGGGACCGGAGCGATTCCCACCGGTCTGCCCCTCTCTTGGTAGGCGCCGGCACGGTGGACGCGGTGTGTCGCGTCCACCGTGCCGGCCGATCCGGACGACGTCAGTTACACGTCGTCACGCTGAGGCTGCTGTCGCCGCAGAGCAGCAGGCTCGCGCGGCTGCCGGTCTCCACGTCGCCCATGGCCTCTTCCTTCGGGGTCTCCAGCGACTGCAGCTCGAACAGGTTCATGTGATCTTCCTTCCGTACGACGGGTTCTCTTCACGGCCCCGACGGGGCCGGCTCAGGGGCGCCGCTGATTTCGCGGCGCGGGGAGGAACGGCAGACCGGCGGGCCGGTCGCCGTGGACGGAGGCGACGGCCAGCAGGCACCCGGCCGTTCCGGTGGACAGGTCCATGGACAGACGCATCATTTGCTCACCGGGGAAGGCGAGATGACCGCGGTACGACATGGCGTGCCAGGTCAGGGCGTCGATCTGCCGCCGGATCGCCGCCGAGCCGGTGCCCGGGCCGGTGGCGGTCGTGCGCCCCAGGTAGAGCACCATGCCGGCCACCCCCCGGTACAGCCCCGGCTGGGCGTAGAACATGGCCTGCGCCGCGCGTACGATCTCGGTCCGCGCCCGCTCGAACTGCTCGTCGGCGCGGTGCGCGAGGTAGTCGTCGAGCACCATGCCGATGCCCACGCTCCCCGCGCCCAGGTACGGCATGGTGCGCCAGCCCTCGTCCACCTGGAGGGCTCCCCCCGCGCCGCGCACGCAGTGCGAGAGGTCCCGGCGCAGCGCGTCGCGCGCGAGATCGAGCAGGCCGGCGTCGCCCGTGCGCTCGTACAGGCGCAGGAACAGCAGGGCACTGCCCGTCGCGCCGTACAGCAGTCCGGCCCGGCCGCGGCGGCCCGGCGCGTCCTCGGCCGGGGGGCGGGCGCTCAGGTCGGCGCACCGCGTCGCCGCGTCGCGCAGGGCGGTGTCGCCGGTGCGGGCGGCCAGGCAGTCCAGGGCGAGCCCGATCCCGGCCGTCCCGCTGTGGAGGTCCGTGGTGAGCCGGTCGAGCCGCTGCCCGACCAGGATGCGTGCCAGGTCCATCGACCGGTCCCGGTGACCGAGGCGGTCGAGGACCCAGGCGGTGCCGGCGATCCCGTCGTGGAAGCCGAGCGGCATCCCCGAGGGCGGCTGAGCCGTCCGGTCGAGCAGCCACTGTTCCGCGGTCTCGTCGCGCTCCGCACCGCTCTCGGCCAGGGCGTACAGCACCCCGGCCGCTCCGTGGCCGAACGAGAGCCCGCCGCCCGCGGTGGCGAACTGGGCGACGTCCCCCGGGAAGAGACGGTCCTCGCGCGAGGGCGTGGCCGACGCGCGGATGGCCGCCGTCATCGAGTCCCGGCTGCGGGGCCAGTCGCCGGGCGGGACCGGGACGAAGGGCCGGCCGGTGCGGCGGACGACCGGCGTGCCGGGGGCAGCGCCGGTGATCTCGTCCACCGCCGCGTCCAGGAACGCGCGGGGCACGGGGAACTGCCGGGCGATCAGGTCGGCGAGGTGCTCCGCCTTGCGCCGGTCAAGGACCAGCAGGCTCGTCAGCGGCAGGAAGAGAGCGAGGCGCAGACAGGCCAGCGCGTA
Organism: Streptomyces rochei; assembly: GCA_002155895.1. Classification (GTDB taxonomy): domain Bacteria; phylum Actinomycetota; class Actinomycetes; order Streptomycetales; family Streptomycetaceae; genus Streptomyces; species Streptomyces rochei. The sequence continues at coordinate 6,727 of MUMD01000024.1, read as the reverse complement.
CCGGTCCACGGCGGTGCCCCGCCGACCGGCAGGAGCCACGAACCCGGGGTGGGCGACCGTCTGGCGCCCCGGCTCGTCGACGTGGTGCGCGGCCTCGAAGTCCAGCAGGGCCACCCGTCCGTCCTCGCGGACCATGATGTTGAACAGGTGCAGGTCGTTGAAGACGACGCCCCGGGCGTGCACCTCCGACACGGCTCGCTCCACCTGGCCGTGGATGTCGAGCGCCCACTCGGTGTACTCGGCCAGCCGACGGTCGTCCGGTGCCGCCTCGATGAGCGGATGGCGCCGGGCGAAGAAGGTGTTGAGGGGTTTGCCGTCCAGGTGTTCGAGGACCAGGAAGTGGTGCTCGCCCACCGCGAAGCGGTCCCGCACCTCGGGCGTGCAGGCCAGCCCCGACAACCGCGCGAGCGCCCGGTGTTCACGGTCCAGCCGCGCCACCGCGTCCGCGCCGTCGGCCGCCAGTCCGGCGTACGGACGGGCTTCTTTCAGGACGACCGTCTCGCCGGTGCGGGTGTCACGGGCACGGTAGACGCCACCGCCGTTCGAGAAGTGGATGGCCGACTCGACGGTGTAGGGGACGCCGGTCATCGTGACCGTCGCCCGTGCGTCGAGGTGCGGCTTGAGGAAGCCCGGGACACTCACCCAGTCGGGTACGCGGAACACCGGTCCGCGGACGTCGGGCACCAGCTCGCCGGAGGGATCGGCGATGGCGGGCCGCAGTTCCCCCTGGTCGTCGTAGCAGTTGCGGCGGGTGAAGCTGCCGTAGCGCACGTGCACCGGACCGCCGCCGATCCGCAGGTCGCTCAGGATCTGCGGGCCGGGCTCGCCCTCCAGCAGGGCCGACAGCTCGCCCACGACCTGCTCGAACTGCGTGTCGTCCGCCGGGTACACCGTGACGAACTTCCCGCTGCCCGACCGGTCCGCGTACTTGGCGTTGCGCTGGTGCAGCAGGTAGCGGCTCGGGACGAATTTGAAGGCGACGGCGCGGTCGAGGCAGTACTCGCGCACCCGCGCCAGGACGGACTCGGCGTTGTCCAGGCAGGCGGACAGGTGGATCTTCCAGCCCTGCGCCGGCAGTACGGCGTCCACGGGACGCAGTGCGAGCCAGTCGCCGATCTCGGTGCGCCGCCATCCCGGCGGCACCGGCAGGTCGGCGACCGCGTACCGGGTGCCGGCGGTCGCCGTACCGGGAGCGGCACGGTGCGGCGCGTCGTAGAAGTGCGGGTCTGCGTCGCAGTACACGGCGTAGCCCTTGTTCACGCCTTCTCCCTCCACCGGTCGGTGACGGGTAAGACGCTGTCACGGGCCGCCGCACCGGCGACAGTCACAGCTGTCACCTCTCCGACGTGCGGAACGCACAGGTAACTTGGGCACTCACTTCCACCGCGCGAGGGCGGAACTACGGCTTCCGCCGCCGTGGAGATGGTGGCGGCACGGGCGCGCCCCGGGCAGGACCGTGCCGGCCGGCCGGTTCCCGGCGCGTCACAGCCCGGGGACTGAGAGGGTGCGTGCATGACGACACCCGCGGAAACGCTCCGTTCCCTCGCCCGCACCCGGGCCTCGCTCGACGGGGAGGAGGTCACGTACTGGTGGACCGGCGACGTGTACTCCTGGGCACCCGACGAGCCGTACGAGCGCGTCCTCGGGTTCGAAGGGCTCAACGTCGCCCGCCTCGTCCAGGACCCCGAGGACGGCCAGGGGGCCTACCGGCTGCTCACCCGCGAGGCCGCCTTCTACCTGGACCCCGACAGCCGCGAGATCCTGGAAACCTGGCGGGACCAGCCGGTGGTACACGTGTGGAACGACCCGGCCAACCAGAAGTGGCGCCCCTTCCCGGTGCCGGTCGCCGACCTCGGTGACCAGGTCTGCTTCAGCCTGGAGATCCCGCTCGCCTACCCCTCGCCGCTGCCGGTCGCCGAGTATCCCGTCCACTCGTCCGGCGACACGTACAAGGCGCTGGAGTGCTTCCAGTTCTTCGCCCGCCGTGCGGACCTGGCGGGAGGGGCGCCCGGCGTGCCGGCCACCATGTCCTGGACCCGGATGTCCCCGTGGCTGCCGTGGATGGCGCGCGGGCAGCGGCCCGGCGGTCTCACCTTCCACTGCCGGGGCCGCAAGCTCGGCTCGTACGCCGAAGTGCCCGAACGCACCCGCGCGTACGTCGCCGGCCACCATCCGGAATTCGCCCATGCCCCGGAGACGTGGACCGAGCCGAACGAGACCAGCTGGACCTACTTCCGCAAGCTCCACCCGCCGAAGGCCGAGAGCTACCGCGAACCGGGGTTCACCGGGCGGCGGCCTTGACGCTGCTCAGTTCCTCGCCCGTCAGTTCCGCGATGCGGTGCGCCGGCACACCGGCCGCGAGCGCACGGGTCAGCAGTGCTTCACGGCCTTCCGCACAGGAACGGTAGGCCAGCAGCTCCTCCTCAAGTCGGGCGACGCTCTCCGGGGCGACCGTGTGCCGCAGGCGACTGAGTTCCTCCTCGCTGAGGGGGACCGGCAGCCGCTCGGCGTCCTCGGGGACGGCCGACGTCTCCTCCGGCGGCACCAGACGGAGCCACGGAGACGACGCGGTCACACCCTGGGCGTCGAGCCACCCGCGGACCGCGGGGGTGTCCATGCAGGCCACGTCCCCCACGGCCGCGAGCGGCGTGCCGAGGGGTGCGGCCGATTCGGTCAGCAGGACGAGGTAGGCGTCGTCGGTCATCCCGGTTCCTCACAGGCGAAGTTCGTGTCCTGACGGTCTCCCTGTACCCGCCGCCGTCCCTCTCACCACGCGAGTACAGGCTCCGCTGTATCGTTCCGTACGCGGTGGCGGGCGCCTGCTTGGGGCTCTGGCCAGGAGGCTTTGACCATCCCCACCGAGGGTGATGTTTGCGTGGTCCTTTTCTGGGTGCCTTGCACCGACGCGATGCCTGCGGGACGGTTGCCGGGGAAACGTCTTGGCCGAGCAGTGAGGTGGTGAGGTGCGCACGACGCGTGCCTCCGCTTCCGTGACGGGCTGCGAAGCTCCGCGTCAGAACCGGTCCGCTGTCCGTCGCCGACGGAAGAGAACGCCAGGAGGTAGGGGTGAGTGATCTCACCGACGTGAGCGAGCTTCGTCGGCGGTTGTGGGAGGCGGTGGTGGACGGCGACGAGTACGGCGCCGTCGACGTCGTCGACGCGGCCCTGGCGGAGAGCGTCGACGAGGAGACACTGCTCCTGGAGGTGATCGCCCCGGTGCAGGAGCGGATCGGCTCGGAGTGGGCGGCCAACCGCATCACCGTCGCGCAAGAACACGCGGCGACCGCCATCAACGAACGTGTCGTCGCCGCCCTCGCCCACCGTCGGCCCGCGGCCGAGCGCCGCACCGGCCGGCTCGGGCGCGTGACGGTCAGCTGCGTCGACGGCGAATGGCACGCCTTCCCGGCCCGCCTGGTCTCCGAAGTCCTCCGGCTGCGCGGGTGGCGTGTCGACTTCCTCGGGGCCCAGACCCCGACGCCGCACCTGATCGCCCACCTGCACCACACCAACCCGGACGCCATGCTGCTCTCCGGGTCGATCCCCACCCATCTCCCCGCCGCCCACACGGCGATCACGGCCTGCCAGGCGATCGGCGTCCCCGTGGTCACCGGCGGGCGCGCCTTCGGGCCCGACGGACGGTACGCCCGAGCGCTCGGCGCCGACCGGTGGGCGGCCGACGCCCGAGAAGCAGCCGCGGTCCTGGAAGCCGGGCTGCGCCGGCCCGCCCCGTCGGTGACCCGGCAGGCCGTGGACGACCTGCCGCACCTGGTCGACCAGGAGTACACGACGGTCGCACAGTCGCGGCCGCGACTGGTCAAACAGGTCCTGACCGACCTGGACAGCCGGTTCCCGGCCATGCGCGCCTACAGCGACGCCCAGCGTGAGCGGACCGCCGAGGACATCGCCCACCTCGTCGACTTCCTCGTCACGGCGCTCTACCTGGACGACGCGAGCCTCTTCACCGATTTCCTGACGTGGACGGCCGGCATCCTGGAAGCGCGTGGCGTGCCCGCCCATTCGCTCGTCACCGGCCTGCGGATCCTCGCCGACCAACTCCACGACTTCCCGCGCAGTCTCGGCATGATCGAGGCCGGCACCGACGCCATCGAGGGCGACCGTCCCGGCCCCGGCACCCGCGCATGAGTGAACTGACACTCCCCGCCTTCACCCTCGGCGCCTTCCACGAACTGCTCCCGCCGACCGTGCGCGCGGCGGGCGCCGATGACGCCTCCGCGCGCGGTCATCGCCGTACAGCGGCGGTCGAGCGGCGCGACCGCTCGCCCGGCACGTCACTTCGCGGTGTGTGAATGGTGGAAGACCGGTAAGGCGGCTGGGATGAGCAGCTTTACCGGAAGGACCACTCCGAGCGAGGGCCGGTTCCCGGCGGCCGCCCCCGGACACGACCCGGCGGCGCGCACGGTGCCGGCGGTCGGCGCTGCCCCCATGCAGCCCCGGCGGGACGGCGAGGGAAGCCTCGCGCACGTCGTGGAGACACTGCTGGACAAGGGCTTGGTGCTGAACGCCGACATCATGGTCTCGGTCGCCGGGGTCGAACTGCTCGGCATCCGGCTGCGCGCTGCCCTCGCCTCCTTCGAGACGGCCGCCCGCTACGGACTCGAGTTCCCCTCCGGCACGGACACGGAGACCGCTGCCTGGCGGGAGACCCGGGAGGAGAGGGAGACCTGCCCGGCATGCGGCAAGCGCGTCCCCGTCGCGCAACTGCTCGACCAGTGGTGCCCGTGGTGCGGCTGGCGCAGCGCACAGGCCCGATTGCGGGACGACTCCGGGCAAGCCGCCCTGACGGCCCACTCCCCGGCCGACGACCGGACGACCGGTGAGGCGGACGATGCCCCCGACCAGGCCGACGCCGATCGGGAGGCCGAGCGGCGTGGAGAGTGACCGGACTCCGATGCGGCCCACGCGGGAACCCCGGGTCACCCTGGACGACCTGGTGGAGGTCCTGCTCAACAAGGGCGCGGTGCTGCATCTGGACCTCATCGTCGCCGTCGCCGACATCCCGCTGATCGGTGTCTCGGTCCGCGCGGCCGTCGCCGGGATGGAGACGATGCTGGAGTACGGCATGATGCGGAACTGGGACGAGGCCACGCGCGCGTGGGCCGAGCGTTCCACCGTGCACCGCGCCCTCGACCTGCGCGAGGGGGAGAGCGTCGTCCGCCGGATGAGCGGAGGCCACTTGCTCACCGAGGGCGTGTACCACGGCTGGCGTCCCGGGACCGTGTACCTCACCGACCAGCGCCTCGTCGTCCTGCGCAAAGAACCCCGGGAAGTGCTCTGGGAGGCCGATCTCGACACCGTACGCGGCGTGCGGCTCGCACCGGAGCGGACGGTCGGCGGCGAGGAACGCCTGCGCCTGGAGGTGTCGCTGGCCGACGGACGGCGGGAGTTGCTCTCCGCCGGGGAGCCGGAGACCCTGTACGACCTGCTCGACCGTGTCCGCGCCGGACGGCTCGCACCCGCCCTCCCGTCCGGGGTCGTCCCCGAAGAGGAGCCGGCGATCGCCGAGGGACACCTGTGGTACGAGGAACCGCGCAGGTCCGGCCCGTTGTGGCGCGGCGGACAGGCACGGCTGACGGCAGGGCGGCTGACCTGGAAGTCACCCGTGGACGCGCGGCCCGCACTGGTGCTGCCCCTGACCGACCTGGCCGGGGTGCGACGCGTGCCCGGATACGGCCCCGGCGGTGAGGGGAGCGTCCTGGTACTGCGCACCACCACGGGCGAGGAGATCCGGCTCGCCGCCGACGACCCGGACCGCTGGGCCCGGCGGCTCACGGCGACGAGCCCCGCGGCCGCCCACGCGTGAGCGGCCCGGAAACAGGCCGGACGGCACGGGCGAGAAGTGCGGAAACAGCGGAACTGCGGAACTGCGGAAACTGCGGAACTGCGGAACTGCGGAACTTTGGAAAGAGGAGAAGGCACCATGCCGTTGACCGTCGACGAGAAGAGCCTCAAGCACGGTGTGCTGTCCCTCGTCGTGACCCTGGTCGAGGTGATTCAGGAAGCCCTGGACCGCCAGGCGATGCGCCGCATCGACGGCGGTGACCTCGACCCGGAGGAAGCCGAACGCCTCGCCGACGCCCTGCTGGAACTGGACGAGGCGATGGAACAGATCAAGGAGGACCACGGCATCGTCGCCTCGGTCGCCGACCTGCACCGAGGGCTCGACGACGTGGTCGACGACGTCGTGGACAAGCTGATCAACCCGCAGCGCTGGGCGGAGGAGGCCGGGCGATGACCGAGAACACCGCACTGTACGTGTACGCCCTGCTGCCCGACCGGCAGGGCGCCGCCGACGGCGTCACCGGGCTCGACGGGCGTCCCCTGCGTCTCGCCGAAGTCCCGGGCACGGGCGTCGCCGCGCTGGTGCACGACGCGACGCCGGCCCCCTACCAGGGCGGCGACGCCGAGGTACGGCGCTGGGTTGCCGAACAGAACGAGGCGGTCACCACGGTCTGGGAACGCGTCGGCACTCTGCTGCCGATGACCTTCAACGTTCTGGTGGCCGAGGACACCGACGCCGGGCGGAGCGCGGAGCAGCGCCTGGGGGAGTGGGTCGCGGAACAGCACGCCGATATCACCGGCCAGTTGAGGGCGCTCGCCGGGCGGTGCGAGCTTCGCGTGGAGGTCACCCTGGACCGGGCGGCCGCCGCCACGGCCGACGGAGCGTCGTCGGCCCCCGAGCGGACGGAGGCGGGCGACCGGTCGCCCG
>MUMD01000239.1 GCA_002155895.1 Streptomyces rochei | reverse complement strand
GTACGAGCACACCGCCCGCCGGCACGTCGACCCGCTCGCGGACCGCATCCGCAAGGAGGCCGCACTGGACGCCAGGCGGGGGGCGGGGCGATGACGGAGTTCAGCGGCAACGCCCAGACGATGGCCCTGGTCGGCTTCACCGCCGTCGCCACCGTCACCCTCCTGCTGTGCGTGATGACCGGCCCGGACCGGGACGACCTCGACGAGTTCTACACCGGCTACGGTTCCCTGTCCCCCATGCGCAACGGCCTGGCGATCGCCGGCGACTACATCTCCGCGGCGACCGTCCTCGGCACGGGCGGCGTCATCGCGCTCTTCGGCCACGACGGTGTCGTACTGGCGCTCAGCACCGCCCTGTCGCTGATGCTGCTGATGTTCCTGCTGGCCGAACCCCTGCGCAACGCGGGCCGGTTCACCATGGGCGACGCGCTCGCCCGCCGGATGCCCGGACGCAGCGTCCGCGTCGTGGCCTGCGCGGTGACCCTCGCCGCGCTGCTGCCGCTGATGCTGGTGCAGCTCGCGGGCACCGGCCAACTGCTCGCCTTCGTCCTGGGCTTCTCCGGCGAGTCGCTGGAGACCGGCTGCATCGTCGGGCTGGGGGCGCTGATGATCAGCTACGCGGCGATCGGCGGCATGAAGGGCACCGCCCTCATCCAGATCCTCAAGATGGTGATGCTGCTCGGCTCCGGCGTCGTGATCGCCGTACTGATCCTCCACCGCTTCGACTGGGACCCGGGCGCGCTGTTCGACGCGGCGGCCGACAACAGCGGCGTGGGACCGGCGTTCCTGAACTCGGGGCTGCAGTTCGCGGGCGGGCCCCACCCCGAGGCCGACATGATCACCTCGCAGCTGACCGTCGTCCTCGGCGGCGCCTGCCTCCCGCACGTCACCATGCGCATGTACACCGCCTCCTCCGCCCGCCAGGTGCGCCGCTCGATGTCCTGGGCGGTCTCCAGTGTGGCGCTGTTCGTGCTGGTCATCACGGTCGTCGGCTTCGGTGCGACGGCGCTGGTGGGGCGGTCGGTGATCGCCGGGATCGACCCGCAGGGCAACACGGCCTATCTGCTCGGCTCGCAGGCCGCGTTCGGCGAGCGGGTCTCCACGGCGGAGACCTTCCTGTTCACGACGGTCACCACGGCCGTCTTCCTCACCCTGCTCGCCTCCGTCGGCGGAATGATCCTCGCCTGCGCCAACTCCCTGGCCCACGACGTCTTCGCCACCCGCGTGCAGGAGCTGTCACCGCGCCGCGAGATGACCCTGGCCCGGCTGTCCGCCCTGGCCGTCGGCGTCCCCGCGATCGTGCTGGCCACCCTCGTCCAGCACCGCAGCCTCCAGCCCCTGGTCACCCTGTCCTTCTGCCTGGGCGCCTCGGCCATCGCCCCCGCCCTGGTCTACGGCCTCTTCTGGCGCCGCTACACCCGCACCGGGCTGCTCAGCACCCTGATCGGCGGCTCGCTGGCCGTCCTGCTGCTGATGCCGGGCACCAATCTGGTCTCCGGCTCACCGGTCTCGGCCTTCCCCGAGGCCGACTTCAACTGGTTCCCGTTCACCACGACCGGGCTGGTCTCCATCCCCCTGGGCTTCGCCTGCGGCTGGCTGGGCACCGTGCTCTCCGGCCGGCGCACGGCGGAGGAGCAGCGCCGGCACTACGAGGCCGTGGAGGGCTCGATCCTAGCGGGGGCGGTACGGCGAGGGGGGTGACGGCGCCGGCCGTGCGGCGTCACTCCGCCGCCCGGCCGGTCAGCGACCTGAGGTTGCTGCGCACGGAGTCCACGTGGGCCTGGAGTTCGTCCCACCGCTCCCCGTGCTCGTGCAGGACCAGTTCCGTCTCGCGCGCGATCCGCTCCCGACGGTCCCGGGCCCCGGCGATCAGCTCGGACGCCCGGGTCCGGGCCGCCTCCTGCCACCGGACGGCCGCCTCCTCCACCTCGGCCCGTGCCCGCCGGGCCTCGTCCAGCTCGCGCTCGGCGCGCGCCGTCAGCTCCGCGTGGTGCGCGTCCAGGTCCCGCGCCGCCGCTTCCTCCGCCCGTTCCTGTGCCGCCCACCGCTCGGCGTGCTCCGCGCGTTGCTCGGCGAGCATCGCGGCGGTCCGCCTCCGTGTCTCCCGCAGCGCGGCCAGCGCCTCCCCACGGGCGGCCCGCACCTCGCGCCGCGCGCCGATCCGCACGTCGTCGGCCTCCGCCCGCGCCGCCAGCAGCCGCTGCCGGGCCCGCTCGTCGGCCTGCGCGCGTACGTCCTCGGCGTGCGCCCGCGCGGCCTCCCGCACCCCGTCCGCGTACGCCCGCGCCTCGGCCAGCAGACCGTCCGCCTCGGCCCGCGCCCCGTCGCGCACGGCCTCCGCCTCCTCCACCCCGAGCCGGAACAGGGTCCGCGCGCGCTCCCCGAGCGTCTCGTACCCCTGCGGCGCGAGCTGCGCCACCGTCTCCCGCAGCCGCTCCAGCTCCGTGCCCATCCGGCGGGCGAGCACGGTGAGCCGGGCCGCCCGCTCCCAGGCCGCGTCCCGCTCCTGGCACAGGGCCGCGGTCACCTCCTCCACCTGTTCCGGACGGTAACCGCGCTCACGCCCGCGTACGGTCACGAAGCCGTGGGGGGACGCCGACGCGCCGCTCATGCTCATCACCCCTGTGGGGAAGCTGCCGCAGTAAATGGACTTAACCGACTTTATGGATGTGATCTAAGCCCTCATAATGCGACACACCGCACAATTCACTGCCTCATGCGCGACGCGACCGTCCCGCGCGGACGGCGGCACACGGAGCGGGCCCAACGGCAGCACACAGCGGGGCCCGACGACGGCACACGCGGCGGGGCCCGGTCGGCCCACCGGCCGACCGGGCCCCGCCCGTCGTGTGTCCGCGTCAGTCGCGCCGCCTCAGAGCAGCCCGTCCCACATCTGCTCCAGCAGCACCGACCACCAGCTCTCCGGCGACCCGAGCGCCGCCGGGTCGAGCGCGGCCAGCTGCGCCTGGAAGTCCACCGTCCAGCGGCCCGCCTGCTCCTGGTTCAGACCGAACCTGAGCCGCCACATCCGGCCCAGCAGCGCCAGGCAGCGCGCGAACTCGGGCAGCCCCGTGTTCACGAACTGCGGCGGCACCGGCGCACCGCCCGGCCCCGCCTCCACCGGCACGGCCACGATGTTCGCCGTGCCGTACTGCACACAGATCGCCCGGCCGAAGTCACTGCCCACGACGAGGTAGGACCCGGCGTCCGGGGCCGGCTGCACCCCGCGCTCCGCCGCCAGCTCCGCCAGCGTCGGCACCGGCCGCCCCGGCTGGGCCTGCGCCCAGAAGAACGGGCCCATGTCCATCGGCAGCCCCGCCGCCACCAGCGTGTGCGCCACCACCGGCGGCACACCCTGCCGGGACACCGCGGCCTGCTCGAACCGGAACACACCCGGACCGAAGGCCCCGGCCAGCTCCTGCCCGATCGCCTCCGGCGGGACCGGCGGCAACGGCTGCACCGGCGGCAACGGCGCCCGCACCGGCGCCGGACGGGCGGGCCCGTCCGCCACCTGGTGCAACTCGCCCTGGTGGGCCAGCAACTGCTGCATCCCCTGCTGCCGGCTCGCGTGGTCCGTGCCGTACGGCGCGATGGAGGTGATCCGCGCCTGCGGCCACTGCTCCCGGATCATCCGCGCGCAGTAGGCGCCCGGGAGTTCGCACGACTCCAGCTCGGTGTGCAGCTCCAGCACCTGGTCCGGCGGCACGTTCATGGCCCGCAGCTCGTGGAAGATCTGCCACTCCGGGTGCGGCGTGCCCGGCGCGGAACGCCGGATCAGCTGCTGCTCGGAGCCGTCCTGGGCGCGGTAGCGCAGCACGGCCTGGTAGCCGGGACCGACGGTCGGCATACCGGCGGGCGGCTGCGGATAGCCGTACGCCGGCGGGGCACCGGGCACGGGACCGCCCGGCGGCGGCATCGCACCCGGCGGCGGGGGCACGGCACCCGGCGGGGGCATGGCGCCCGGCGGCATGGGCTGTGCGGCGCCCGGCGCGCCGGGAACGCCCGGCATCCCCGGGGCGCCCGGAGGCGGCGGGGGCGTGCCGGGACCGCCGGCCGGCGGCGCGGCCAGCACCGTCTGCGCGTGGTGCACGGCACCGCCCGGCCCGCCCGCGGAACCACCCGGGACACCCGGGGCGGCGGGAGGCGGCGGCGTACCCGGGCCGCCCGGCGCGCCCGGAGCCGCGGGAGGCGGCGGCGTGCTCGGACCGGCGGGCGTGCCCGGCGCACCCGGAGGACCGGGGGGCGTGGGCGGGCCCGGCGGCTGGGGCGCCCCGCCACCCGTGCGGCCCGGGTCGGCCAGCATCGTGGCGGCGTGGTGCACTCCGCCGGGCGGCGTCCCGCCGGGGGCGCTCGGCGGGGGCGGCGTACCGGGAGCGGCGGGCGTCCCCGGACCGGCCGGCGGCTGCGGCGCGTTCGGCGGGGGCGGCGTGCCCGGACCGCCACCGGGGCCCTCGGGACCGAGCGACGACACCAGCTGGGTCGGCACATAGCCACCGGCCGGTGTGGCCGGCCCGCCCGGACCGACGGGCGCCGACGGCACACCCGGGGCACCCGGACGGGCACCCGGCACACCCGGGGCACCCGGCGGAGGCGGCGGCGTCGCCCCACCGCCACGGCGCGGCGGGGGCGTCGCCTTGCTGGTCGCGGCGTCCGCGATGTCCCCGGCGTCCGGCGCGGGCGGCCGGGTGGGCGTGGCGGACGCCCCCGGACCGGCCTGCACCGGCGGCACCGGCGGCACCGGCGGCGGCGTCCCCGTCCCGGCGGACGGGGGCGGGGTGTTCGGGTCCTCGATCGCCGGTGCCAGCGCCGTCGGCGGAAGCTGACTGCCGCCCGACATCAGCGCCGTCTTGGCGTCCGGCGTCACCGAGGGCGGCGGGGTGGGCCCGTCGGCACCGCTCAGCGGCGGCGCGAACACCGTCTCGGGCAGCGGTACGGAACGGTCCTCGCCGGCATCGGCGTTGGTGTCCGTCCCCGCCCAGGGCGTCGCCCCGGCAGGCGCACCGGACCCGCCCTCACCCGCGCCGGGACCCCCGGCACCACTCCCCCCGGCGGCCGGCCAATCCGCCCCGCCGCCCGACGCGTCGGCCGATGCGGCGGGAGCGGCAGGCGCCGAGGGAACCCCGGCCTGCGTCCGCGGCAACGCCCCGGACCCGGCCGCCGCCACGCCCGTGTCCGCACCCGTGTCCGCGTCCGCACCCGTACCGTCACCGGCACCCGGCCCGGCGGTGTCCCGCTCCCCGCGCCGATCCGGAATCCCCAGCTTGTCCGCCGCCTCCTGCAACCACTCCGGCGGACTCAACAAGAACGACGTCTGATTCAGATCCACCCGCGCCGCGGGCGCCGGCGCCGGCTCCGGCGCCTCCTCCGGACGGCCGTACTCCTCCTCGTACCGGCGGATCACCTCGCCCACCGGAAGCGCGGGCCACAGCGTCGCCTCACCGCTGTCCCGCGCGATCACCAGCCGCTGCGCGCCGCCGTCCGAACGCGGCCCCTCCGCACGGTCCTCGGCCCACACCACGAACCCGAGGTCGAACTCCCGCACCCGCACCTCGCGGTGCTGGTACGCCGGCAGCTCGCCGTTGATCCACTCCTCGGCGCGCTCCTGCGCCTGCGCGAACGTCACCATGGCCAGCTCACTCCCCTACCGACGCCGACGCGGGCACCGCACGCGCGAAACCGCCGTCGACCATCAGGTTCGCCACCGTCTCCAGCTCCGGCGGCGAGCCCGCCAGCCGCGACAGGAACGCGTCGAAGTCCTCACCGCACGGCAGCAGCAACCGCTCCACCCGCTCCGCCGGCGCCAACGACGGGTCCACGTCCCGTACGTCGTCGTACGCGCAGAACCACACCGAGCCGATCCGCTCGCCCTTCACCTTCACCGCGAGCAGCCCGCCCTGGACGAACGCGACGCCCAGGTAGTCCTTGGTCAGATGGTCCCGCAGACACTTGTTCACATAGACCAGGTCGTTGACCGCCGCCTCCTCACGCACCGTGAAGAACGGCTGGTCCACCAGCAGCCCCAGCTCCGCGTCGAGCGCCGTGCCCACCGGCGCGCACCCGCCCGCGGCCTTCAGGAACGATCGGTACGCACCCGGCAGCCGGTAGCCGAGGTCCTCCTCGACCCCCAGCACCTGCTGCTCGGTCACCGCCACACCCGACTTCGGCAGCCCGAAGTGCGCCGGACGCGTCTCCTGCAACGGCCGCGTACCGCGCTTGGCCTGGTCCACCGCCGCCGTCGCGATACCGCCGTGATGGCGCAGCAGCGCCTTCACCTCGACCGGGACCAGTTCCATCCGCCGCGACCCCGCCACGTGGTGCCACGTCCAGCCGTGCGGCGTCGCCACCGCCGGCACCGTGTCCCACAGCTCGTGGCCCGACGCCGACAACGCCGCGTTCGCCGAGACATAGTCCGTCAACCGCAGTTCGTCGACCCCGAAACCCTCCGGCGGATCGGCGATCTCCGCCACCGCGCGGGCGTACGGCGAGAAGACCGGGTAACCACCCTCGTCCACCCGTACCCCTCTCGGGTGACGGGCCGCCCGCACCGGATCCGGGAAATGCACGACCTGCCCGGCATAGGCCGCGTTCGGCGGCGCGGCCGCTTGCCCGAGCCGACCTGTCGTCATGGCGGTTGCCCCCTGCGGCGTCTGTCTGATCTGCCTGATCTGTCTGTCTGCACTGTCTCGTCACCGCACGCGAACGCGGTGCCGACAGCCTATGCGGTACGACGAGAGGGGTCACCGGGCACCGGACCCGCCACCGGCGAGTGCTCCTCCGCTTCCGTGACCAGCCGTCACCCTGCCGTGACGGAACGCCCATAACCGGGCGTGTCACCACGCCCCAGCTTCCCCAGCAGCCGCGGGATTTGGCACCCTGTGACCTTCGGGGGGATGCTCAGGAGGGGAAAATGATCATGAGTGCGACGCAGACCGGGCCCCACACCGGGCGATCCGACGACCCCCGAAGCGGCGACCCCCGCATCGGCTGGAGCAGCGCGGACACCCGCCACACACCCACCCTCCTGCACCGCCGCGACGGCATACTCCCCACCGTCGCCGCCGCCCTCTCCGTCCGGGGCACCACCCTCACCGGCACCGCCACCCGCGCCGACACGCCCCCGGCCCTGCACCACCTCGTACAGGACTTCCTCGACACCCTCACCAGCGGTCAACGCGACCGTTACACCGGCCGCTGCGCGGAGACCATCCTCATCTCACGCCACCTCGCCACCGCCGACGCCGCCCGCAGCAAACGCGCGGCGCGCCGACCCATGACCAACGGCGAAGCCCGCAAAGCACTCAAACACGCCAAACTCACCACCCGCCGCATCCGCGAGGACGGTGACCCCCTGCACGGCAGCTTCGCCACCCCCTGCCGCGCCTGCACCGCCCTCAGCGCCCACTTCGGCGTCCGCATCGTCGACCCCACCGCCCACGACGCCTGACCCGGCACGACCGGGACGACCGAACGACCGGCCCCGCGCCGCACCACCCACCCGAAACGAACCAAGGGCAGATGCAAGCCGACCGCACCTCCACCACCCGCTTCCCCGTCCCCGTCGACGCCGCCCTCCGCGACGCCGGCTGGCAACCCGGACGCTGGGACATCAAACAGGCCGAGATCTGGGCCGACACCCTGCGCGGACACACCTCACCCGCGGGGCACCGCCACACCGTCTTCCCCGCGGCCGTCGAAGCCTGGGCCGAATTCGGCGGCCTCCACATCAGCCCCACGGGTCCCGGCCGGCAGATCGCCCCCGCCACGCTCCACCTGGACCCCCTCCACGGCCTCCACATGGCCCGCACCCTCGGCGACCTCGGGCGCGCCCTCGACACCCAGACCTGCCCCCTCGGCACCGAGACCGACAGCCAGGCCCTCCTAGCCATCGACGCCGAAGGCCGCGTCTACGCCCTCGACCACACCGGCGACTGGTACCTCGGCCCCGACATCGACCAGGCCCTCGCCGCCCTCGTCGCCGGCACCCAGCCCGCCCGCCTCACCACGGGCTGACCACCCGGCCCCCTACGAGGACGCCGGGATCACCGCCGACACCCGGAAACCCCCCGCGTCCGTCGGCCCGGACACGAACACGCCCCCCAGAGCGGCCACCCGCTCCTTCATCCCGACCAGCCCGTTGCCGCCCGACGGCAACCGGGCCCCCGGCTCCCCGGCCGACACCGCCGGCGGCGGCTCGTTCTCCACCTGCATGGCGATCTCCGACGCCCGATGCGCCAGCCGCACGTACGTCTTCGCACCCGCCGCGTGCTTGTGCACGTTCGTCAACGCCTCCTGCACCACCCGGAACGCCGTCGACTCCACCACGGGCGCGTACGAACGCCGCTCCCCCTCCACCGACAGGTCCACGACCATCCCGGCCGCCTCCGACTGCCCGATCAGCTCGTCCAGCTCCGACAGGCACGGCCCCTCACCCGGCCGCTCACCGTCGTCCGCCGCCCGCGAGGCCGCCGCCGCCGCGGCCACGCCCACCGCCGCCAACGGCACCGCCGCCCGCTCGGCCCGCGCGCCCTCCCCGCCGCTGCGCAGCACCCCGAGCATCTCCCGCAACTCGGTCAGCGCCTGCCGCCCCATGTCCCCCACCAGCGCGGCGTTCTTCACCGCCTTCTCCGGGTCCTTGCGCGCCACCGCCTGCAACGCCGCCGCGTGCACCACCATCAGACTCACCCGGTGCGCCACCACGTCGTGCATCTCCCGGGCGATCCGCGTCCGCTCCTCGTTGCGCGCCCACTGAGCACGCTCCTCCGCCCGCTCCGCGAGCAGCTGTAGCTCCCGCTCCAGACTGTCCGCCCGCTCCCGCAGGCTCTCCATCAGCCGCCGCCGCTGCCCCACGTACAGGCCCAGCAGCAACGGCGGCGCGGTCGCCCCCAGCGACATCGTGATCGACGCGAACGGCAGGAACCAGTCCCCGAACTGCAGCTCCTCCTTCGTCGCGTCCTGCCCCAGCCGCACGAACGTCACGATCAACGTCCCCAGCAACGACATCCCGGCCAGCGCACCGATGATCCGCCGCGGCAGCTCCGACGCCGCCAGCGTGTACAGACCGACGATGCCCATCAGCATCCCCATCTGCGCCGGCGTGATGGCGATCGCCACCAGCACCACCGCGATCGGATACCGCCGCCGCACCACCAGCACCGAACCGGCCAGCACCCCGAAGACGACCCCCGCCGCCATCGGGATCCCCGCGTCCCGCGCGAACGGAATCCCCTCCACCGCGCACTCCAGCGCGGACACGGCACCGAGGCTCGCGTCGAGCACCGCACCGCGCCGCCTGTCCCACCACCAAGGCCCGCCCGGGGCCGGTGCGTGGTCTTCCCCCGTCGTGGTCATGCCTCCAGCCTACGGGCGCCGGGCGCCCCATTTCCGGTGACTTTCGACAAACGATAGGACGCGATATCCCTCGAACTGGTGAACCCTGCGCCGTTCGACGTCGGAGGTGAGGATTCCGGCCGGACGGTATGCCCATGGCACATTCACGGAACAAGTACGCGGACTTCGAAGGACTGCGGGAGCGGGCGGTGGCGCTGCGGCGCGAGGGCCTGAGCCGCCGCCAGATCCGCGACCGGCTCCACGTCGACAACAACGACATCCTCAACCGGCTCCTGGAGGGCGAGCCGCCTCCGGAGTGGACGAAGCGCCCGAACGCGAAGGACGACGTACGGGAGCGGGCACGGGAGCTGCGGCTCCAGGGGTGGACCTACGACCGGATCCAGGTGGAGCTGGGGTGCAGCAAAAGTTCGATCTCGCTCTGGGTGCGGGACTTGCCGAGGCCGGAGCGGCGGAAACGGACACGTGAGGAAGCTTCGGCCATCGCAAAGCGCGGCTGGGAGGCGACCCTGCGTCTTCGAGAAGAGGAACGTCAGCGGACCAAGCAGGTGGCAACCCGGGAGGTCGCGCAGATGACCGACCGGGAGCTGTTCCTGGTGGGCGTGGGCCTCTACTGGGCCGAGGGCGCCAAGGACAAGTCGTACAGCCGCCGCGAGAGACTTCAGTTCATCAACAGCGACCCCGACGTCATCACCTTCTACATGCGCTGGCTAGATGTACTCGGCGTTGTGCCCGAGCGCGTGCGGTTCCGCGTGAGCATCCACGAGTCGGCCAACGTGGCGGAGGCCGAAGGGTTCTGGGCCAGCCTGGTCGGCGTGGACACCGCCGCGTTCCAGACGCCCACCCTCAAGAAGCACAACCCGAAGACAAACCGGAAGAACACCTCGGACACATATCGCGGCTGCCTGGTCATCTCCGTACTGAAGAGTGCCGACTTGTACCGTCGCATGGAGGGCGCCTGGTACGGCATAGTAGGTGCTGCCTCCGCAGCCGATCTAGCAAATCGGGCATAGCGGTATTCCCGGGTCGTCTAAGGGCAAGACGTCAGATTTTGGTTCTGATCATGGGGGTTCGAGTCCTCCCCCGGGAGCAGTTGCTTGGTGCGGGCCCTGACCGGCGAAAGCCGATGTCAGGGCCCGCACTCATGCCCCCTGCAAACCACCCCGGTATCCTGCGGATGTCCACCCCCACCCCCTCAAAGCCGAAGGGCATTCCGTGAGCGCCATTCGCCCGGCAGCCGTCGTCGTTCTCGCAGCGGGTGAGGGCACCCGTATGAAGTCGGCCACCCCCAAGGTCCTCCACGAGCTGTGCGGCCGTTCCCTCGTCGGGCACGTGCTCGCCGCCGCCGGTGAGCTGGACCCCGAGAACCTGGTCGCCGTCGTCGGGCACGCCCGCGAGAAGGTCACGGCGCACCTCGCCGAGGTCGCCCCCGACGTCCGCACCGCCGTCCAGGAGCAGCAGAACGGCACCGGGCACGCGGTCAGGATGGGACTGGAGGCGCTGGGCGGTGCCGTGGACGGCACGGTCGTGGTCGTCTGCGGTGACACCCCGCTGCTCACCGGCGAGACGCTGCGGGCCCTGGCGGCCACGCACTCCGCGGACGGCAACGCCGTGACCGTGCTGACGGCGGAGGTGCCGGACGCGACGGGGTACGGCCGGATCGTGCGGGACGGGGCCTCCGGTGCCGTGACGGCGATCGTGGAGCACAAGGACGCGTCGGAGTCGCAGCGGGCGATCCGGGAGATCAACTCGGGTGTGTTCGCGTTCGACGGCCGGCTGCTCGCCGAGGCGCTGGGCAAGGTGCGGACGGACAACAGCCAGGGTGAGGAGTACCTCACGGACGTGCTCGGCATCCTGCGCGAGGCCGGTCACCGGGTCGGCGCGTCCGTCGCGGGTGACCACCGGGAGATCGCCGGGATCAACAACCGGGTGCAGCTGGCCGAGGCCCGCCGGATCCTGAACGACCGGCTGCTGACGCGGGCGATGCTGGCCGGCGTGACGGTGGTCGACCCGGCGACGACCTGGGTGGACGTGACGGTGACGTTCGAGCAGGACGTCGTGGTGCACCCGGGCACGCAGCTGCACGGTGCCACGCACCTGGCCGAGGGGTGCGAGGTGGGGCCGAACTCCCGGCTCACCGACACGCGCGTGGGCGCGGGCGCCCGTGTGGACAACACCGTCTCCCTCGGTGCCGCGGTCGGCCCCGAGGCGACCGTGGGCCCGTACGCGTATCTGCGTCCCGGCACGCGTCTCGGCCCGAAGTCGAAGGTCGGTACGTACGTCGAGACGAAGAACGCCTCGATCGGCGAGGGCACGAAGGTCCCGCACCTCTCCTACGTGGGTGACGCGACGATCGGCGAGCACACCAACATCGGTGCGGCGAGCGTGTTCGTGAACTACGACGGGCAGGACAAGCACCACACGACCATCGGGTCCCACTGCCGTACCGGTTCGGACAACATGTTTGTGGCTCCTGTCACGGTCGGGGACGGTGCCTACACCGCCGCCGGCTCGGTGATCACGAAGGATGTGCCGCCCGGTTCGCTGGCCGTGGCCCGTGGCCAGCAGCGGAATATCGAGGGTTGGGTGGCCCGTAAGCGTCCGGGCAGCGCGGCGGCGAAGGCGGCCGAGGCGGTGGCTCCGGAGGCCGGTGGCGAAGGCTGACCGGAAACCGGTGCGTCGAACTGGGCGTACCGTGATAAGTGCACATCCGCACCCCACCAGCTGAGACGCCCCCGCGGCCAGCGGGAGAGCGCCCATGACGCTCAGCTGCGAACCTCTGAGGAGAAAGTGCTGTGACCGGGATCAAGACGACCGGCGAGAAGAAGCTGATGTTCTTCTCCGGCCGCGCCCACCCCGAGCTTGCCGAGGAGGTCGCCCAGCAGCTGGGTGTCGGGGTCGTCCCGACGAAGGCCTTCGACTTCGCCAATGGCGAGATCTACGTGCGCTATCAGGAGTCGGCGCGAGGTGCGGACTGTTTCCTGATCCAGAGCCACACCGCTCCGATCAACAAGTGGGTCATGGAGCAGCTGATCATGATCGACGCGTTGAAGCGCGCGTCGGCCCGCTCCATCACCGTCATCGTGCCGTTCTACGGTTACGCGCGGCAGGACAAGAAGCACCGGGGACGTGAACCGATCTCGGCGCGTCTGATCGCGGACCTGATGAAGACCGCGGGTGCCGACCGGATCCTGGCGGTGGATCTGCACACGGACCAGATCCAGGGCTTCTTCGACGGGCCGGTGGACCACCTGTTCGCGCTGCCGCTGCTGGCGGACTACGTGGGCGCGAAGGTCGACCGTTCGAAGCTGACGGTGGTCTCGCCGGACGCGGGCCGGGTGCGGGTGGCGGACCGTTGGTGCGACCGTCTGGGCGCGCCGCTGGCGATCGTCCACAAGCGTCGCGACAAGGACGTGGCGAACCAGGTCACGGTGCACGAGGTCGTCGGTGATGTGAAGGGCCGGATCTGCGTCCTGGTGGACGACATGATCGACACGGGTGGCACGATCTGCGCCGCGGCGGACGCGCTGTTCGCGCACGGTGCGGAGGACGTCATCGTGACGGCGACGCACGGTGTGCTGTCGGGTCCGGCGGCGGACCGGCTGAAGAACTCTAAGGTGAGCGAGTTCGTGTTCACCAACACGCTGCCGACGCCGAACGAGCTGGAGCTGGACAAGATCACGGTGCTGTCGATCGCGCCGACGATCGCGCGCGCGGTGCGCGAGGTGTTCGAGGACGGTTCGGTGACGAGCCTGTTCGACGAGCAGTGAGGGTTGTGCAGTAACCGTTCTGCACAGCCGGTGCGCTGAGATCGTTTTGGGTGCGGCCTCCCTCTCCGAGTAGACTGCTGAAGTTGCTCGGCGAGGGAGGCCGTGCCCGTTTTCCGCGGGTGGCTGTCCGTTATCGACGCGCTCTTCGTAGCAGGCCGTTCGTGGCCGGGTGACCACGTCCGTTCCTATCTCTACGAGGAGTGATCATGTCCGAGGTGAAGATCGCCGCCGAGACGCGCACCGAGTTCGGCAAGGGTGCCGCCCGCCGTATCCGTCGTGACGACAAGGTTCCCGGTGTCCTGTACGGCCACGGTTCCGACCCGCTGCACCTGACCCTGCCGGGTCACGACCTGCTGCTGGCCCTGCGTACGCCGAACGTCCTGATCGCGCTGGACATCGACGGTGGCAAGAACAACGAGCTGGCCATCCCGAAGTCGGTGCAGCGTGACCCGATCAAGGGCTTCCTCGAGCACGTCGACCTGCAGCTGGTGAAGCGCGGCGAGACCGTGACCGTCGAGATCCCGGTGCAGGCCGAGGGCGAGCTGGCCCCGGGCGGCTACCTGCTCGAGCACGTGCTGGACGCGCTGCCGGTCGAGGCCGAGGCCACCCACATCCCCGAGCAGGTCACCGTGTCGGTGGAGGGCCTGGAGGCCGGCGCCTCGGTCCTGGCCAAGGACATCACGCTGCCGTCCGGCGTGAAGCTGGCCGTCGAGGACGACGCCGTGGTGCTGCAGGTCCTGGCCGCGCAGGCCGAGGAGCCCGCGGCCGAGACCGCGGGTGAGGGCGAAGAGGCCGCCGAGGCCTGATCCTCTCCCTTACGGTCAAGGTGTGGTCGGCCGCTGTTCCCGCGCGGGGGCAGCGGCCGACGCGTATGTGTGGACGGACGCGAAGGAGACAGGGACGTGACGACGGACGCGGGTGCGCCCTGGCTGGTGGCCGGTCTCGGCAATCCGGGCCCCGAGTACGCCGCGAACCGGCACAACGTCGGTTTCATGGTGGTGGATCTGCTGGCGGAGCGGATGGGGGCGCGGTTCAAGCGGCACGGCAAGGCGCAGGCGCAGGTGGTGGAGGGGCGGATCGGTCCGCCCGGGCCGGCCAATCGGCGGGTGATCCTGGCGAAGCCGATGTCGTTCATGAACGTGTCGGGCGGTCCGGTGACGGTGCTGCGGGACTTCTACAAGGTGCCGGTCGGCAACATCGTGGCGGTCCACGACGAGCTGGACATCGACTACGGGGTGCTGCGGCTGAAGCTGGGCGGCGGCGACAACGGGCACAACGGGCTGAAGTCGATCACGAAGTCGCTGGGTTCCGACTATCACCGGGTGCGGTTCGGGATCGGCCGGCCGCCGGGGCGGATGCCGGTGGCGGACTTCGTGCTGAAGGACTTCTCGTCGGCGGAGCGCAAGGAGCTGGACTACTTCGTGGACCGGGCGGCGGACGCGGTGGAGGCCCTGGTGATCGAGGGGCTGGAGCGGGCGCAGAGCACGTACAACTCCTGACTTGTCCGGGGATGGCGCCCGGGTGAGTTGACCGACCGCACAGGCATGGCCAATGATCCCGGCCATGCCTGCCTCCGCCGCCGCTCGTCCCCGTCAGGCCTCGTCCGCGTCCTCCGCTCTGTTGACCTTCGGCAGGGTCGCGGCGATGGGGACGGTCACGGCGCTGATCCTGATCGCCGGGGTGTGGGCGTCGTGGGGCACGGCGCAGCACGTGATGCTGACCAAGGGGCGGGAGCGGGGGACGGTCGAGGTGACGCGGTGCGGCGGCGGCGTGTGCGCCGGCCCGTACGCGCCGGTGTCGGCGGGGTCGCGGGCGCGGGGCAGCGTCCGGATCGAGGATTCCGTGGCGGTGTCCGAGGGCCGCACGTACTCGGTGGTGGTGAAGCCGGGCAGTGACGACGTGGTGCGGTCGGGTCCGGCCGGGGTGCTGTACGCCTGGGTGCCGTTGGGCGGGGCGTTGCTGCTGGCGTCGGTGGTGGTGGCCGGGGGGTTGCGGCGGACCCGGGTGGCGTGGGTGATGGCCGGGTCCGGGGTGGCGCTGCTGACGGCGGTGTTCCTGGCCGTGTGACGTGTCGTGGCGGTGCCCCCGTGCTCCTGGTGAGCGCGGGGGCACCGTGGTGTGCGGGTCGGGGGTCAGCCGGTGTTGCGCAGGCCGGCGGCGACTCCGTTGACGGTGAGGAGCAGGGCGCGGTCGAGCAGCGGGTCGGGTTCCTGTCCCGCCGCGGCGGCCTCGCGCTGGCGGCCGAGGAGGGCGACCTGGAGGTAGGAGATGGGGTCGAGGTAGGCGTCGCGGATGGTGAACGTCTGCTTGAGGACGGGGTCGGCGTCGAGCAGTTCGCTCTCGCCGGTGACGCGCAGGACCTCGGCGACGGTGAGTTCGTGCTCGGCCTTGATGGTGTCGAAGACGTGCTTCAGCTCGTCGGGGACGAGGGTGTCGACGTAGTGCTGGGCGATGCGCAGGTCGGTCTTGGCGAGGGTCATCTCGACGTTGGAGATGAAGTTGCGGAAGAAGTGCCACTGCTGGTGCATCTCGTCGAGGACCGTGTCCAGACCGGTCTCGCGCAGGGCCTTGAGGCCGGAGCCGACGCCGAACCAGCCGGGGACGATCTGCCGTGACTGGGTCCAGCCGAACACCCACGGGATGGCGCGCAGGCCGTCGAGTCCGGCGTTGGAGTCGGGACGGCGGGAGGGCCGGGAGCCGAGGTGGAGGCTGCCGAGCAGGTCGACGGGGGTGGAGGCGAAGAAGTAGGCGGGCAGGTCGGGGTCCTCGACCAGCCTGCGGTAGGCCGAGTGGGCGGCGTCGGAGACGACGTCCATGGCGGCGTCCCAGCGGGCCAGTGCCTCGTCGGACTGGCGGGGCGCGGTGTGCAGGGCGGATGCCTGCAGGGTGGCCGCGACGGTCAGTTCGAGGTTCTCCCGGGCGAGGGTCGGGATGAGGTACTTGTCGGAGATGACCTCACCCTGCTCGGTGACCTTGATCTCGCCCTCCAGGGTGCCCCAGGGCTGGGCGAGGATCGCGTCGTGGGTGGGGCCGCCGCCCCGGCCGACGGTGCCGCCGCGGCCGTGGAAGAGGCGCAGGCGCACCCCGTAGCGGTGGGCGACGTCGCGCAGGCGGCGCTGGGCGCGATGGATCTCCCACTGGCTGGTGGTGATGCCGCCGAACTTGGAGGAGTCGGAGTAGCCGAGCATGACCTCCTGCACGTCGCCGCGCAGGGCGACCAGGCGCCGGTAGGAGGGGTCGGCGAGGAGGTCCTCGAGGATGGTGTCGGCGGCCTTCAGCTCGTCCGTGGTCTCCAGCAGCGGGACGATGCCGATCTTGGCCCAGCCGGCGTGCAGGTCGATGAGGCCGGCCTCGCGGGCGAGGACGGCGGCGGCGAAGACGTCGTCGGCGCCCTGGCACATGGAGATGATGTAGGACTCGATGACCTCGGGTCCGAAGACCTCCAGGGCCCGCTTGACGGTCTGGAAGACGCCGAGGGTCTTCTCGCCGGCCGCGTCCACGGGTGCCGGGGTGGGCGCCAGCGGACGCCGGGACCGCAGCTCCTTCGCGAGCAGCTTGGCGCGGTACTCGCGGGGCATGTCCGCGTAGCGCCAGGACTCCTCGCCGAGCCGGTCGAAGAGCTGGCCGAGGGCGTGGTGGTGGGCGTCGGCGTGTTCGCGGACGTCCATGGTGGCGAGCTGGAGGCCGAAGGCGGCCAGGGTGCGGATGGTGCGGGCCAGGCGGCCGTCGGCGAACAGGCCGCCGCGGTGCTCGCGCAGCGAGGTCTGGACGATGCGCAGGTCGGCGAGGAGTTCGGCGGTGCCGAGGTAGTCGTGGCCGTCCTCGTGGGGGGTGCCCTTGGCGAGGCGCTGCTTGGTGTTCTCCAGCTTCTGCCGGATGCAGGTGGCCTTGAGCCGGTAGGGCTCCTCGGCGTTGAGGCGCTTGTAGCGGGGGCTGATCTCGGGCAGCCGCTCCAGGTCGGTCTGGAGGGAGGTGAGGAGTTCTTCGGTGGCGCCCGTGTAGCGGATGGAGTTGGAGAGGAAGCCGCGCAGCTCGTCGATCATCTCCAGGGCGTCGTTGATGCCGTGCTCGTGCTGGAGGATGAGGACGTCCCAGGTGACCTGGGGGGTGACGTTGGGGTTGCCGTCGCGGTCGCCGCCGATCCAGGTGCCGAAGGTGAGCGGGCGGGTGTCGTCGGGGAGCTTGACGCCGGCCCGCTCCAGCTCCGCCGTCAGGTCCTCCAGGACGTCGCCGACGGCGCCCAGGTGCAGTTCGTCCAGGTAGTAGATGGCGTTGCGGGCCTCGTCGGCCGGCTCGGGGCGGACCACGCGCAGTTCGTCCGTCTGCCACACCAGGTCGATGTTCTCGGCCAGGCGGGTGTCGAGGCGGCGGCGGTCGGACTCGTTGACCGGGGTGTCGAGGAGGGCGGCGATGCGGCGCAGCTTGTTGAGGACGGAGCGGCGGGCGGCCTCGGTGGGGTGCGCGGTGAAGACGGGGCGCACGTTGAGGTTGCGGACCGTCTCGCGCAGGTGCTCGGGGTCGGCGTCCTTGAGGCGGTCGGCCGTCCGGGCGAGCAGGCCGCCCTCGGCGGCGCGCTTGGCGCCCAGTTCGCGGCCGCGGTGGACCTGCTCGGTGACGTTGGCGAGGTGGAAGTAGGTGGAGAAGGCGCGCACCAGCTTGGCTGCGGTCTCCAGTTCGGTGCCGCGCAGCAGCTCGGCGGCGGCCTCGCCGTCCTCTCGGGTGAGGCGGCGAACCTTTTCGACGAGTTCCAGCAGCTCGGGGCCTTCCTGCCGCACGAGGGTCTCTCCGAGGAGGTCGCCCAGCCGGCGGATGTCGGCACGCAGCTCGGTGCTGGTCGTCGTGGTGGTCTGGTCGTCGGCACTGCTCACAGGTGCGGCTCCTTGCAGTGTTGAAGCTCGTCTGGGAGGGAACCCGGACGGCGTCTCGCGCGGCGGGCGCCGCTTACGGGGCCGGACGTCCGGGAAGTATTCCGAGCGGACCGCGCTGTCCGACCGACTCCCAGGATAGGTGTCGGCGAGGACGCGCAGGCTCGCGGGCTCTTGCCGCGGGGCGACGCGCTGCAATACTTACGTCGCCGTAGGTTACGGAACCGTAGGAAGTGTGGCGCGGTTCCCGCACCGCTCGGCAACTGACAGGACCCTCGACCCCCAGAGGACGCGCATGACCACGAGTTCCGATGTGATCGCAGATTCCCCGAAGCCCCCCGACGACGGCTCCGCCCCTTCCGCGACGCTGGGGGGTGAGCAGAAGCGGTCCATCGAGCAGATCACGCTGTTGCTGTTCATCACCGTTCCGTTCCTGGCGCTGGTTGCGGCGGTGCCGCTGGCGTGGGGATGGGGCGTGAGCTGGCTGGACCTGGGCCTGCTGGTCTTCTTCTACTTCCTGGGCTGCCACGGCATCACCATCGGCTTCCACCGGCACTTCACCCACGGCTCCTTCAAGGCGAAGCGACCGTTGAAGATCGCGCTGGCGATCGCCGGGTCGATGGCCGTGGAAGGCCCGCTGGTGCGCTGGGTGGCGGACCACCGCAAGCACCACAAGTTCTCCGACGACGAGGGCGACCCGCACTCGCCGTGGCGGTACGGCGAGACGGTGCCGGCGCTGATCAAGGGCCTGTGGTGGGCGCACATCGCATGGATGTTCGACGAGGAGCAGACGCCGCAGGACAAGTACGCCCCGGATCTGATCAAGGACCCGACGCTGCGCGCGATCTCCCGCCAGTTCGTGCTGTGGACCGTGGTGTCCCTGGCCCTTCCGGCCCTGATCGGCGGGCTGGTCACGATGTCGTGGTGGGGGGCGTTCACCGGCTTCTTCTGGGGTTCACTCGTCCGGGTGGCTCTGCTGCACCACGTGACGTGGTCGATCAACTCGATCTGCCACGCGGTCGGCAAGCGCCCGTTCAAGTCGCGGGACCGTTCGGGCAACGTGTGGTGGCTGGCGATCCTGTCCTGCGGTGAGTCCTGGCACAACCTGCACCACGCCGACCCGACGTCGGCGCGGCACGGGGTGATGCGCGGCCAGCTGGACTCGTCGGCCCGGCTGATCCGCTGGTTCGAGCAGCTGGGGTGGGCGTACGACGTGCGCTGGCCGTCACGCTCGCGTATCGATTCCCGCCGGAACACGGACCAAGGTTCCTCCCGGCGCCGGAAGGAAACCGTCGAGGCGGCATGATGGTCGCTGTGGCGACCGACTCCAGCAGCACCCCGAGCAATGAGAAGCCCCGGCGCGCACGCCGCACCCGGATGACCGGTGCCGAGCGCCGCCAGCAGCTGCTGGAGATCGGTCGCACCCTCTTCGCGGCGAAGGGTTTCGAGGGCACGTCGGTGGAGGAGATCGCGGCGAGAGCCGGGGTCTCCAAGCCGGTGGTGTACGAGCATTTCGGCGGCAAGGAGGGGCTGTACGCGGTGGTGGTGGACCGCGAGATGCGGCGGCTGCTGGACATGGTGACCAGTTCCCTGACCGCCGGCCATCCGCGTGAGCTGTGCGAGCAGGCCGCCTTCGCCCTCCTGGACTACATCGAGGAGTACACGGACGGCTTCCGCATCCTGGTCCGCGACTCCCCCATCCCCCAGTCGACGGGTTCCTTCGCCTCGCTGATCTCGGACATCGCCACCCAGGTGGAGGACATCCTGGGCCGCGAGTTCAAGAGCCGCGGCTTCGACGCCAAGCTGGCCCCGCTGTACGCGCAGGCGCTGGTCGGCATGGTGGCGCTGACCGGTCAGTGGTGGCTGGACGTACGCAAGCCGAAGAAGGCGGAGGTGGCGGCGCACCTGGTGAACCTGGCGTGGCACGGCCTGGACGGCCTGGAGCCGAAGCCCCGCCTGATAGGGCACCGCAAGAGCTAGCGCCGTACCGGGAGTCGCTTCTTCATGCAGCCGCTGCGCGGAATCACCGTCGTCTCGCTCGAACAGGCGGTCGCCGCCCCCTACGCCAGCCGGCAGCTCGCCGACCTCGGCGCCCGGGTGATCAAGGTGGAGCGCCCGGGGACGGGCGACTTCGCCCGCGCCTACGACTCCCGGGTGCGGGGTCTCAGCTCGCACTTCGTGTGGGTCAACCGCAACAAGGAGTCCGTCACCCTCGACTTCAAGGACCCACGCGGCAGGGAGGTGCTGCGCCGCCTGATCGCCGGTGCCGACGTGTTCCTGCAGAACCTGGCGCCGGGGGCGGCGGCCCGCGCGGGGCTCGGCGCCGAGGAGCTGCTGCGGCGCCATCCCGCGCTGATCGTGTGCGAGATCTCCGGCTACGGCTCTCCCGGCCCCTACGAGGGACGCAAGGCGTACGACCTGATGGTGCAGGCCGAGGCCGGGCTGCTCTCCGTGACGGGCACGCCCGAGGAGATGGCGAAGGTGGGTGTCTCGGTGTCGGACATCGCCGCCGGGATGTACGCGTACAGCTCGGTCCTCGCCGCGCTGCTGGAGCGCGGGCGCACCGGGCGGGGCGCGCACCTGGACGTGTCGATGCTGGAGTCCACCGTGGAGTGGATGGGCTTCCCCCTGTACTACGCCTTCGACGGCGCGGAGCCGCCACCGCGTGCCGGGGCGGCGCACGCGACGATCCACCCGTACGGCCCCTACACGGCCGGGGACGGGAAGGTGGTCATGATGGCGATCCAGAACGAGCGCGAGTGGCGGGGCTTCTGCGCGCGGTTCCTGGAGCGCCCGGAGCTGGCCGCGCACCCCCACTACGCCACCAACGCGGACCGCAACGCGCACCGGGAGGAGCTGGGCGCGCTGATCGCGGCCCGGTTCGCGGAACTGACCGGGGACCAGGCGCTCGAACTGCTCGGCGCGGTGCCGGTCGCCAACGCGCGGGTGAGCACGCTCGCCGAGGTGTGGGACCACCCGCAGCTGGCCGCGCGCGGACGCCGGCACGAGGTGCCCACGCCGGCCGGCCCGGTCCCGGCCTTCGCGCCGCCGGGTCCCACGGGGGCGGCTCCCCGCATGGAGGCGGTGCCGGCGCTGGGCGAGCACACCCGGGCCGTGCTCGGCGAGCTGGGGCTGTCCGGGGAGGAGATCGACGCGCTGGTGGCGGCCGGGGTGGCGTGAGCCCCGTCCGCCGCGGTCCGGCCGGACTAGGCGCCGGTCCCCTTCCGGGCGACGGCGAAGATCCGGCGGAAGGGGAAGGGCGTGCCGTGCGGACCCGCCGGGTAGGCGGCGCGCAGGACGGTGCGGTACTCCTCGACGAAGGCGTCGCGGGCCTCGGGGTCGTCGGCGAGCGCGGTGAGCACGGGCCGCAGTCCGGTGCCCTTCACCCAGTCCAGTACGGCGTCCTCGCCGGCCAGCAGGTGTATGTAGGTGGTCTCCCACACGTCGGCGGCGCAGCCTGCGGCGCTCAGGTGGGCGAGGTAGTCCTCGGGGCCGAGGACGGCGTCGTCGTGGCGGAGGGTGCCGGCGAGGCGGCCGCGCCAGCGCGGGGAGTCGGCGAGTTCGCGCATCAGGCGGTGGCTCGGGGCGGCGAAGTTGCCGGGGACCTGGAAGGCGAGGGTGCCGCCGGGGGCGAGGCCGGCGATCCAGTCGGGGAAGCGCTCGGTGTGGTCGGGGACCCACTGGAGGGTGGCGTTGCTGATGACGAGGTCGTGGGGCTCGGCGGGGGTCCAGGTGCGGGCGTCGGCGGCGGCGAAGTCGAGGTGGCCGCCGCCGGGGGTGGGGCCGGCGTACCGGCCGGCCTGTTCGAGCATCCGGGGCGAGTTGTCGTAGCCGGTGATGCGGGCGGTGGGCCAGCGCTCGGCGAGCAGGGCGGTGACGTTGCCGGGGCCGCAGCCGAGGTC